>PIVZ01000236.1 GCA_003354045.1 bacterium | reverse complement strand
CCCACCTCCTCGGCACGCGCGAGCTCGACCTTGGCGAGGTCCTCGGGGCTCAGCGGCTCGCCTGCTGCGTTCAGTGTCGGAGGCGGGTCGGTAATCAGGTCCTCGAACGGATAGCTTTCGTAACCCCGAGGTATCGCCCCGGTGGCCGGCATGCGCTCGACCGGTGTGGTCAGCCCGAAAGTACGCCCGTAGGTCATCTGCGTCTTGGCCTTGCTTTGAGCGCCCATGTCGTTGAAGAACTCTAAGAACGGCAGCGGCACCGCCAGCACCGGTAGGAACACCGCGCCAAGAAATACGGTGGCCAGTACACCGCGGAAAACCGTGGGCGACCACTTCGGCCGCCAGCCTCTGAGTGTCCGTTCCAGGAGATTCACAGCGCGCCTCCCGGCTCGACGTTCTCCATGAGCGGACGTATGTCCGTACAGCCGGCCTTCTCGAACAGCGGCCGGTAGGTCGCTTCCAGCTGCTTGAAGTCGTCCGATTCGACGACGATAGCGAAGCGGTCACAGGTTATGTCCTGCATCACCCCGGAATCGTGCAGCGGCGAGTGCCAGCGGCAGAGCTTGCCCATGAGGATGACCGAGGCGAGCGCGGTCAAACCGGCAAACATCACGAAGAGCTCGAAGTAGATGGGCACGAAGGCCTGCCAGCTCATCAACGCTTTGCCGCCTATCTGAATCGGGTAGTAGATCACGCTCAGCCCGCCGGTGAGGATGAAAGCGGTGAGCAAGCCGATGAACCCCGCGGTTATGGCCACGTTGCCAAGCTTGGTGTCGGGGAGCCCCATGGCGGCCTCGATGCCGTGCACGGGATACGGCGTATGGCAGTCCCAGTGCTCGTGACCGGTGTCGCGCACCGCCTCGGCGGCCTCTATGAGCGAATCCGGCTCGTCGAAGAGCCCCACGATCCCGACGGTTCGTTGCCGCGACTCAGCCATGATGGCCTCCCCGCGAAGGCTGGGCGCCCGGCGCCACCGACTTGAGTTCGGCCACAGAGACGGTGGGCAGAAAGCGGCAGAAAAGCAGCATCAGCGTCAGGAACAGCCCGAAGCTCCCCACCAGCAACCCTACGTCCACCCAGGTCGGGGTGAAGTAGTCCCAGCTCGCCGGCAGGTAGTCGCGGTGCAAGCTGGTGACGATGATGACGAAGCGCTCGAACCACATACCCACGTTGATCAGAATCACGATCGGGTACATGAGCAGCGCGCTGCGGCGGATCTTCCTGATCCACAGCAGCTGCGGGATGAGCACGTTGCACGAGACCATCGTCCAGTAGGCCCAGGCATAGGGTCCGAAGGCGCGGTTCATGAATGCGAACCGCTCGTAGACGACCCCGCTGTACCAAGCCGTGAAAAGCTCGATCCCGTAGGCGTAGCCGACCATCAGAGAGGTGGCGATGGTGATCTTGCTCATCAGCTCGAGATGGTTCTCGGTGATCACATGCTCGAGATGAAACATCTTGCGCATGATGATGATCAAGGTCGCCACCATGCCGAAGCCGCTGAACACCGCGCCGGCGACGAAATACGGTGGGAAGATGGTCGTGTGCCAGCCGGGTACGACCGACACCGCAAAGTCGAAGGAGACGATGCTGTGGACCGATAGCACCAGGGGCGTCGAGAGGCCGGCAAATAACAGATAGGCCTTCTCGTAGTGGTGCCAGGCGCGCGCGCTGCCCCGCCAGCCGAGTGAGAGCACGCCGTAGACGACCTTGCGGACCGGGTGCCGGGCGCGGTCGCGCGCGGTGGCGAGATCGGGAATCAGTCCCAGGTACCAGAACATCAAGGATACGAGCAGGTAGGTGGATACCGCGAACACGTCCCACTCCAGCGGAGAGCGGAAGTTCTGGTAAACCATCTGGTCGTTCGGATACGGGAAGAGCCAGAACATCGCTAGCCACGGCCGTCCGGTGTGCAACACGGGGAACATGGCCGCGCATAGCACAGCGAATATCGTCATCGCCTCTGCGAAACGCGCGATCGCGGTACGCCACCTCTGGCGGAACAGAAACAGTATCGCCGAGATCAGGGTTCCGGCGTGTCCGATGCCGATCCAGAAGACGAAGTTGGTAATACCCCACGCCCAGCCGACGGGGTTGTTGTTTCCCCAGGTACCGATGCCCATCACCACGGTCTGGTAGATCGAGTAGAACAGTACGGCGGTCAGGGAGCCGGTAAACGAGATGGCCAGCCAGAAACGCCTGGTCGGAAAACTTTCGGAGGGCGCGAAGACGGCATCGTCGATGCTGCGGGCGTCAACCTCGGTGAGGAAGAGTGGCGCCGATGCCAGTGTCTGTTCGCTCTGACTCACCCGTGGCTCCCGTCGTCTCCGTCGTCGGACTCCCCATCGGATTGGGGATTCCTGACGCGCGCCAGGTAAGAGATGCTCGGTTGCACGTTGAGCTCCTCCAGCACCTTGTAGGCACGGGGGCTCTTGGTGTTGGCCACCACCTCGGCCTCGCCGTCGTTGGCATCCCCGAAGGAAATGGCGCCGGCCGGGCACGCCTGCTGACAGGCGGTGACGATGGCAGCGGGCTTGAATGGAGTCCCGGCATTGCTCGCCGTGAACTTGGCCGCGTTGATGCGCTGCACGCAGAAAGTGCACTTCTCCATCACGCCGATGCTACGAACCGTGACCTGCGGGTTGAAGACCAGCTCTTGGACCGGGTCGCGAAGCTGGCGTTCCTGGTAGCGGAAGTAGTTGAAGCGTCGCACCTTGTAAGGACAGTTGTTGGCGCAATATCGCGTGCCCACGCACCGGTTGTAGGTCATGTCGTTCAGACCTTCGGGCGTATGTGCAGTGGCATTTACGGGGCAGACGCTTTCACAAGGAGCGTGGTCGCACTGCTGGCACAACATCGGCAGATTGTGGACGGTGGGATTCTCGGAATCTCCCTCCCGGTAGCGGTCGATGCGGATCCAGTGCATCTCCCGTCCCTTCTCGCACTCCTCGCGGCCGACGATCGGGATGTTGTTCTCCGCTTGGCAAGCGGTGACGCAAGCGCTGCAGCCGGTGCAACGGTTCATGTCGATGCTCATCACCCATTTGTGGCCGCGGCTGTAATCTACCGGCTCGTAGAGCTCGGCCTCTTCGGGAAGGTGGCGCTTGTGGGCCACGAAGGCGGCATCGTGACGGTACTCCTCGGCGGTCCCGTCGATGGCAATCGGCCGGCCGTGCATCGAAAACTCTTTCTGAACGCGCACCACTTCACCGCGGCCTCCCGCCCGCTCGAGGGCGACACGCAGCGACACACGCGGCGCCAAAGGATCGTCGGCGCCAACAAGCACCGCGGCGTTCCCGCCGCCGGCCAGCTTGGCGATCTCTCCGCCGGCCTCTCGACCGTGGCCGAGGGTAACGACGGCCACACCATCGGCGGTTCCCGGCTCGACGACTGCCGGCAGCGTGATTCGATTGTTGCCCACGCCGAGATTCACCAGGTCGCCTTCGCTGACGCCGAGCTTTTCGGCCTCGGCCGGAGAGAGCGTCACGCCATTGCCCCAGACCATCTTGGTCACCGGATCGGGCAGCTCTTGTAGCCATCCGTTGTTGGCGTGGCGCCCGTCATGAACCGCATGGTGCGGGAGGATCACCAACTCGGCATCGCCGCCGCGCGGCCGCTTTGCCGCGATCAACTCGGCGGCTTTCGCGTCGAAACGCGGGAAGGGATCTTCGGCCGTTAGAATACTGACACCTGAGCCGAGCGCCCGCTCCCAGCCACGCTGCTTCGCACGTGGCAGCCCATCCAGCACAGGAGGCGCAAGTGCCGTTCGCGCGGCCTCGGCCTGACCGGTCGCCGCCTGTTCCTGGCCATCCGCCGCATGCTTCGCGGGGCCTCCCTTCTCGGTCCAGCGCCGCTGGAGATAATCCTCCCACGCCTCGATGCCGTCGAGCTCGGCAATTCGCCGCCCCAGGCCCTCGAGCCAGCCGAGCAGCGACTGCGCAGGCTGCCGCGTCGAGAAGAGCGGCGCAATGACCGGCTGGCAGACGCTATTGAGACCTGTGCGTGGATTGGCGTCGTTCCAGGATTCGAAATTATGGCTCGACGGAAGCACCAGCCGGCACAGCGCGGCCGTCTCGTCGGCACTCGAAGTGTGCGCGACCGCCAGCTTGACGCGCGAGAGCAGCGCACCGAAGTCGCCGCCGGGCCAGTCGTAGCCGGGGTTGACGTCGAGGAAGAGGGCGACATCGACCCCGTCTCGAAGCAACTGCTCGAGATCGGCCGGATCGGAGACAGTGAGCCCGGCCGTCGTCGAGCTCCAGCCCAGGGTGTTGCCGTAGGCATCGAGCTCACTGTTGAGCAGAGCGACCGCCGCATGTGCGGCCCGCGGCAGGTGTCCGCCGGCCAGCACCAGCGCGTTCCCCCGGTTGTTCTCGAGATCGTCGAGCAGACCTTTGACGAGCGACTCCTGGATCCCCAGCTCACCTGAGAGCCTCGTCAGATCGGCGCCATTGCCACGGACCGCTGCAAGCAGCGCAAGCGCAAGCGGCGCCATCACCGAGGGGCGCAGCCGAATTCGGTGGTCGGCGTTTCCCGAGGTGACGGTCATCGCCGACTCGAACGCGTAGAACCTCGGGAGATCTACGTGCTCGCCTTCGCTGCCGTCGAGATGACGGCGCTCGCTGAAGTCACGGGTCGCCTGAAGGACGTTGCCGTCTTGACCGAGGAAGTCGGCGTCGAAGGAGACGATGACCCGTGCCCGATCGAGCCGCGGGATAGGTTCGCCTTCGGCCGCAAAAACGTCGCGCCATGTTGCCCGGCGTGGGCCGTCGTCGGCGCTCTCGTGTACGAAGTGGCGCGCCCCTTTCACTTCGCGCAGGAACAACCGTACCAGCGATTGTTCAGCCGCCCCGAGGTTGGAGCGCGTCACCAGCGCAACTCGCCCGGCCTTCCCGAGCGCCTCGACGATCTGCCGGTCGGCCTCCTCCCAGCTTACGTCCTTGCCTCCCTGTCGCGGGTTTCGCAGCCGGTCGGGGTCATAGAGCGAGAGGATCGCCGCCTGCATCGCCGCACTCGATGTCCCCTGGTTGACCGGATGGTCGGGATTGCCCTCGACCTTGACGGGACGTCCCTCGACGGTCTTGATGAGCACCCCGTACGGGAATGTCCCCTCGGTCCACGTGGAGGCGTACTCCAACGTCTGGTCCGGCTGCTGGAACTCCGGCCCACTGACGCGACTCACGATCTGCCGCATCGGCTTGCGCTCGCAGCCGGCTGCACCGAGCCACAACGCAGTAGAAGCGCCGAGCAAGGTCTTGATCGCGTCGCGCCTACCCATCTTCAACACCGACTCGTACCCCTCGAACACCGGTGCGGTATCGCCACCTTCGGTACGATCAGTGTCGCGTGCACCGTCGCTCATATCGGCAGGTCGGTCTTTCTTGCTGTTGCTACTTTCGATCATCGGCGATTCGGCTCAGCGGTGACAGGTTGAACAGTGGATCGGTGCCGTGGTGCTGGCGTAGTCGTAACCATTGCGATCGGTCCGCATTGCCGGCTGCTTGTGGCATTCGATGCAGAAGCCCATCTTCATCCCATCGATACGCTTCATGTGGACCATCTTCTCCACCGGCCCGTGGCAGTCCTGGCAGGTGACGTCGGAAGCAAGATGACGGCTGTGATCGAAGTAAACGAAATCAGCCAGGTCGTGGACCTTCACCCACGCGATCGGCTCTTTATCCTCCCAGTGCGCCAGCAGCGTCTTGATGCCCGGTTTGAGCTCACCGTCGGGTAGCTTGGTCTGCACCTCGAGATGGCAGTTCATGCAGGTGGAAACCGAGGGAACAGTCGCCGCGGCACCGACCTCAGCGTTGCTGTGGCAATAGAGGCACGGGACCTGAAGCTGGCCGGCGTGCATCTCATGGCTGAAGTCGATCGGCTGCTGCGGCATGTAGCCCGCCTCGCGATTCGACGGCCAGTGGATGAACATGGCGAATCCGACGAAGACCAAGAAGGACCCGGCGAGCACCGCGGCCGCCGTGTACACCCGTCGATCAAAGGCACGGCTGAATGGGGATGCCGCATCGCCGCCTATATCTAATGCCACGTCGCTATAACCCTCGGAGCATTAACGACGTGGCGTGCGCCATCTGTGGAAGAAGCTAGACGAGGCCGCAAAACGGCCAGATTGACCGAGCTCGAAATTCGACCCGACCGACTCGGTCGGGTGGGGCTTGGCGCCGCCCTCATCGGCGCATATGACCCAGGCATTCGTGGTAATGCTCATAGGACAAGTTCCTCAGGATCAGAGTTGCGGGAAGCTAACCCGCGAGGATAGAGAAGACAACTTCGACCTAGGCACTGCGTCCGGCCCCATCGTCGGAGCCGCCCGGGCGCCGAAGCGTCCTTCACCCTCTGTCAAGCGGATCGAGGCCGGCCAGCGGCCCCCGGCGATCCGCCGCTAGTCTTCGTCGTGGCCCGCTCGGCGGGCAGCCCCCTCTACCTCGAAGGCCGAGGTAAACACGAGAGGAAAGGGCGACGAGCCGTTTGCCTCTTGAACGCCGACGGCGGCCAGGCCGAAGCCGTTTGCCGAGACGGACGTGTAGAGAATGGAGAAAAGGCCGGCGTCTGCCGGCGAGGATGGCAGGAGTTCGCTTCGGGCGACTCCGTGGCGACGGTCGTGGCGTCCCATGGTCTAGCCTCGCTAAGCCAGCCGGCGGTCACCACCCACGCGGGTGGCACAAAACACGCGGCCAGCAGATTCAGTTGTTACAAGAGTCTACCATGTAACTCCGCTGATGCATCTGTCAATATCTCCCTGGATGAACTTCCGCCGTTCGGTCTCCGGTCCATCCTGGATCCCGTTGAAGCAATCCGGCTGACACATACGACGAATCCATACTTGATGGTGGGTGTCGGCACCCAGCCAGTTGCCCGTGGCGAGTCCGCCCTGGAGGTAGAGAAACTGGTGCACGGGCTCGCGGGTGCATCGCTTGTCCGAGAAGCGTTCCTTGAAACGGTCGGGGTCCAGTGGTTTCTCGCCGACGAACAGCGCCTGCATGCGCAGGCAGATGGGACACTTATGCCGGCTCGCACGGCCGACTGGTCGAGCGGCGCGCGTCCGAGTGCGACGCCTGCAGGTGCGTGTTGAAGACGTGCACCTGCCGCGATCCCACCTGCAGCTTGGCGTGCAGCAC
>PIVZ01000235.1 GCA_003354045.1 bacterium | reverse complement strand
GTCGATGTCAGTCCCGCTACACCTGCGCATGAAGTCACGCTCGACTCTGGCCTGGATGGCAGCCAGCAACCGGCGCTCGTCCACGCGCAGACACTCATCGAGCGCCCCGTCGCCCAACCTTCCGCGGCTCCACGCGCGCAGGCAACCCCTGTTCAGCCGCGCTTGCGTCTTGGCAAACCTGGCCATATCGCGATTGAGCACGGTGAGGCACTTGCGCTGGCTCTCGGTCGGCTGGCGAACCGTAGAGTTAGCCGCGCTCGGAGTGGCCCCGCCGCTTAGGTTGGCGACCCAGCTCGAAGACGCATTGCCGACGGCAAGCGGACTCACGCGCTCGAGCGACGGCCCGGTCCCGTCGGCCTCGGTGGGCCATTCGCCGAAATCCGAGTATGTGAGCTCGTCAACGGCAACGTAAGGGACAAACGGAGACGGGTTTCCTGACCCTCCGCAAATGTCGCCGAAAGCCTCCGGCCCGTCCGGCTTGAGCAACGCCACGCGCTCACTGAAGTTGCTGAGCTTTCCGTCGTAGGGACCAACGATGGGTGCAGATTCGTCCAAGGTGTAGATCGTCAAGAACTCGGCCAGACGTGCCGGCTCGACGACCGGATCGAAGGGAACCACGATAAGGAAGTCCCCGGCGTCGATCGAGGTATCGAGGGCGAAGTCGAAATCGATTCCATCGGCCAGCTGCCACCCGTAGGTGCCCTTGGCGCCGAAGTCGGTAAACAGCTCCACCACCGCATCGCCGGGATTGTGCAACTCGATGAACTCCGGATCCACGACGACTCCAAGACCGGGATCGGGCGGATGGTACATGATCTCGTTGATCACCACTGGTCCGACCAACGGCAGCCAGTTCGGCGCACCGGACGTCGCCTCACTCATACGTGCCAGCTCTCCGGAACCGTTGGGAAACAGCCCGACGGTTACACCGGTCTCCATGGCACCGAACTCGATGAAATCCCGCCCTCCCGTCAGACCGCCATCGCCGGCCTCGGAGAGCACCGCCCGGTCGCCACAGGCCGAGCTGAACGCGAATCCGAGGTCACCGTCGTCGAAGACCAGATAACTGAGAGTCGGAATCGAGGTGCCTGCCGGGATCTCATACTTGGTCAGATCCGTGAAAGTGTCGGACAGGTACCAGCCGCCGACGTCGATATCTTCATCAGTCGTGTTGTGAAGCTCGAGCCAGTCCAGCCCCGGGTCGGAGTGGGAGAGCACCTCGTTTATGCGAACCGATTCGAGCTGCACAAAAGGCACCACGCTTCTCAACACACTGAAATCCTGCACACTCGTCCCGCTCGCGTAGACGTTCGGCGCGCCGAAGGTGCTCGAGCTGCCGTCTGCATAGCTCGATGTCGGAACGATCGAAGCGCCGGGGTCCTCCTCGAGCTTGAACACCTCGGTTGAGCCCACGCCCGAGGCCGGCGCGATTCCTTCTCCGGCAGGGCCGAACACCACGGCGCCGCTATCGTCCTTGATCGTGAGCTGCCAGCGCTTGTTTGACACCTTCCAGTTGGCGACCAACGGATTGCAGGTCGGTGCTATGCACGCCACAGTTATGAACGTGCCGTCGGTCTGCGGACTCGCCTTCACGTTGATCCACCATCGCCCTATCTCCGGCTGGTACTCATCTACGTTATTCGCCAGTTCCTCGGACACCGTTATGATGGTACCGCTTCTGAGATCGGACCAGATATCGTCCTCGGTCAGCCCGAGCGAGAACGACTCCTCACCGAACGTATCGCCGGCATCGTTGACGACCACGAGCTCCCACCCGCGGATGTCCAGGTGATCGGTGATCACTACGAGTTCGAACCAGTCGTCGCCGTTGCCTGCTCGCCGGCCCCAGACGACATCGGAGGCGCCGTCCTCGAGCAGGAGGTCGCCGTCTACAGCGTTGTACTCGTTGAGGATGAGATCCGCGGCCTTCGCAGGCACCGGAAGCAAAAAGGGTAGGACGCTCAGCACCACGAGCGCTGTGCTCAGAACCCATCTCACTGCTCAGTCATCTCCAATGTTCGCAACACACTACGGCTCTGGGTCGCCCGCCGCGCCTTGCCGTCCATCTAGCACGCCGCCACACCGCGTGCTATTGACTATCGCTCCCTGCCGGCACAATTGGCGGCATCGCGCATCGCGCACCGCGTTGTTCGCGCCTTTCGAGAATCATTCTTGCAGATCGAAGCTCTCGATGTCGGGAGGCGGCTCGCCACGGCCATTTCTCTCGGCCATCCTGCCCCTCAAATCAGGTTCTTGGCTTAGGCTGCCATGTTGTTGTAGTCTTTGTAAGATTGATTCGAGATGATTCACCCTACTTCTTCAACTAACGAAAGCGTTCTCTCGCGGCACGAGTGCAAGTACTTTGTGACGCCCGAGACCGTAGCGGCGATCAGGGACTACATGCGGCCCTTCGTCGAGCCGGACCCATATGCGGCCGACTGGGAGGGCTATCGTTACCCGGTCTCCAGTCTCTATCTCGACAGTCCAGAGCTCACGCTCTACCGAATGACTGCCGAGGGGCGCAAGAGCCGCTTCAAACTTCGCATACGTCGTTACACGGACGACCCCGACGCGCCGGTTTTTCTCGAGATAAAGAAGAGGGCCGACGTCGTCGTGATCAAGCGACGTGCCAAGGTAACGGCCGAACGGGCGCTAACCTTGCTCGGCTCGCGCGCGCAGGCGCGAGAGAAGAACGCGGGATTGAGCGGTCCCGTCGACGGCGAGTTCGCAAACCTCGTCTCGATGCTCGGAGCCAGAGCCGTCATCCGAATTCGCTACGAACGAGAGGCGTACGAATCCGCGACCCGAGACCCGGTAAGGATCACCTTTGACACCGCGATCGAGAGGACGCCGACTCTGGAGCACGACCCCGAGTTGAACGGCAACTCCTGGCAAACGGTCCCCACCCGCGGGGTAGTCCTCGAGATCAAGTTCACCGATACCTTTCCGTCGTGGGTTCAGGGTCTCGTACAGGAGTTCCAGCTAGAAAGACGCTCGATTCCGAAGTATTTGATGTCCATGGAGGACGCCCTGCGAGTGGGCGGTTACAGTCTGGCCGGCCGAGCCTACCTCGACGAGCTGATGATGCTGCACGCATCCACGAGGACACGCTGACCGATGGACGCATTGATGCAGGTGCTCGAGCGCTCGCCGCGGCCCGGCAGCGGCAACACGGTGGAAACATTGCTGCTTTCACTGCTGGTCGCGCTGGTCCTCGGACAGGTCATCGCGTGGACGTACAGCGCGACCCACAGCGGACTCTCGTACTCGCGCTCCTTCACTCAGTCGCTGGTGGTGCTCACACTGATCGTGAGCCTCGTCATGCTCGTGATCGGCGACAACATCATCACCGCCTTCGGACTCATCGGTGCGCTCGCGATCATCCGCTTCCGCAATGTTCTCAAGGATACCAGGGACACCGTCTTCGTCTTTCTGTCTCTGGTGATCGGCATGGCCGTCGGATCGGAGAAGTACATGACCGCTGTAGTGGGCACCATGGCGATGTGCTTGGTCCTGCTCTACCTCCACTATACGTCCTTCGGGACGCTCGGTCGCTTCGACGGCCATCTGAGCTTCCTCGGTCCCTGGTCGGGCTCGGACGAGGGCACCCACTTGGATGTTCTTGGCCGTTTCTGCCGGGTATGGAAGCGCGTGTCTCTGCGGCAGGTGGGCTCCGAGGGCGACTCCGAGTATGTCTTCCAGGTGCGGCTCAGAGACCCGGAGCGGAGCCAGGAATTGCTGGACGCGCTGTGGCATCTTCCCGGAGTCCACGACGTTTCGCTGGTGTTGAGAGACGAGCTTTCCGAGGTGTGAGAGGGTGGCAAACAATCGACCGATAGACACGCCGCTGGCGCGCTTGCTCGATGAGTTCTCGGGTGCGCCGCTCACGGTGGTGGTGTGGGGATGCGCGGTGATCGCGGTCGTGGGCATCCTCAGCAACCGGGTCGGGCGCTTCGAGTATGTCGGAATCGCCCGCACGACCTACTACGAAGTCTCTCCGAGCACGGTGGGCACGGTAGAGCGAATCGCCGTTGACCTCTACGAGCCTGTCGAGGCAGGGGAGGTCGTGGCCACGCTCGAGCCCGACGCCGTGAAGGCGAGCTTGGCGACCGCAAACGCAGTATTGGAGAACCTCGAGGCCGAGCTCAATGCGGCCCGAACGGTTCTCGCACGAGGCATCGGTCCGCAGCAGCTCGACTGGCGCACCGACCTCAGCGGCTTCGAGGTGGAGGTGGAAGACCGGCGTTTGGACGAGCTGGCTCTCAAGGTGACCCTCGAGAGCGATGAGGTGGAAAAGCAACGGCTGGCCGTCCAGCTTCTGCGCTTGGAGCCGCTCCACGAAGACGGCATCGTCTCCACCTCCGAGTACGACGACGTGCGCCTCCTGCACGACCAGATCAGCAGGCGGATCGAGGAGAATGAGATCCTGCTTGCTGCGATCCAGGAAGACTTTCGCACCGCCGAAGCCCGCAAGCTGGCGTTCGAAGAAAGCCTGCCCGTTCACGGCCGCGAGGACTCTCTCCTAGAGCCATTGCGTGTTGCGCTAGAGGTCCAGGCCAAGCGCATCGACGAAATCCGCGTCGAGCGCCAGCGGCTGGTGTTGCACTCGCCCGTTGCCGGCCAGGTCAGCCAGGTCCCCACGCAAAGCGGCCAGTCGGTGGTGGCTGGAGAGCCGGTGGTGATGATCGCCCAGCGCTTCGCCTCCGAGGTGGTCGGATATCTGCCCGAATACGCGCCAAGAATGGCAGAAGCGAACATGCAGGTGGTCGTCGCCAGAAGCTCCGACCCGGCGGTGGCCGCGGAATCAGTCGTGCTGAGGGTCTCGCCGACCATCGAGGTAATTCCCGAGAGGCTGTGGCGACGACCCGGCGTACCCGAGTATGGTCGTCCGTTCGTGGTGGCGACCGCCCAGCCGCTTCAACTGGTGCCGGGTGAGAGCGTAAGCATCAGCTTCATGCGCTAGAAGACAGGTCGGAGCCCGGGTCCGCCGTCGCCGCTAACGCAGCGCTATCGCCAGCTGCCAGAAGCGAACTCGCAGGACGACGCCCATCCACCACATCGCCCAGATTGCAGCCATCGCGATCAACGTCGCCAGCAACGCGTACTCGATTGCCGTAGTCGCCTGCTCATCCCGCAGAAATTCTATGAGTCCTAACAGCACTTCCTCGCCCCCGGGGTCATTCCCCTGCGCGTGCTCTTGGCCCTGCCGGCCGCAACAGACCGCTGCTTCCCGATAGGAGTTTCGGAGACAGTCGGCCAGCCGCCCCGCGGCCGGCAGAACCTGAGTGAACCAAGCTGTACGAGGATTCCGAACGGCTGACATGCCTTCGGGCGACAAGAGAAGAAAAGAAGTATGCCGCACCAACGCTGTCAAAGTCAGCATGGCCCGTGGACTGGAGGCCGTCAAGACCCCCTCCCCTCACCAAGGGGGGGACATTTCGAACAATTATTTGGCGCCGGCATCGAGGGCCACTGCGGCGATACCCGCCGAAGCCTTGAGTCAGCGTCCCGGTCCGCCCTATGGTTAGCTCTGGTTGTTCAGGAGCGTATGAATAGTCAAGGTTAGCCCCAACGTGGAAACGAGCGCCCAGAAAGTGATCATCCCCGGCCAGGACAGCGGCCCCAGCCTGGAGGGCCGTCTCTACGAGGCCGGTGGGCGCGGCGCAGTGATGGCTGCGCCCCACCCTTTGTACGGGGGCAGCCTCTACAACCCCGTGGTCGCTGAAGCGGCCTCTGCTTTGTCGGAATCCGGCTTCTCGACGCTCACCTTCAACTGGCGCGGCGTCGGCGCCAGCAACGGCGCCCCGAGCAACAGCCCGGAAGAAGCAACGGCCGACTACTCCGCCGCGCTCGAGCTGCTTCGCGCCAGGTCCGAGCCACCATACATCGCCGCCGGATACTCGTTTGGTGCCGTCGCTGCGGTCACCGTAGCTCTTGCCACCGTGGACGTGTCACGGCTGCTCCTCGTCCCCCCGCCCGTTTATATGCTCGCCGGACTGGAACTCGGGGGCCTCGAGGTGCCGGTTCGCGTGATTGCCGGCGACTGCGATGTATTCGCTCCGGCCGACGGCCTCGAGCGTCTTCTTGATTCGCTACCCGACGCGAAGCTCGAAGTGGTCGCGGGCGCCGACCATTTCTTCGCCGGTGGCGGATTGGCCGACATCCACGCACTGGTTGGCGCGGCGCTCGAATGATAAAGGCCGCCATGGCCTCCGCATTACCGCGCGTGTCTCGTCCAAGGCCTACCTACTGCGTCTTCTTCGGCTACATCGTAGCCCTGCATGCCTCGCTGCTGTGGATCTTCCACAACCCGGTGCCCAAGCGCTTGGTCGGCGATGAGTTCACCTATCTGACGGCCGCGCGCGGCCTTCTCGACACCGGCGTTCTCGAGCTCGATCCGCTGTGGCCTCCCATGTACGCCTACTTCCTCTCGGGCCTCCTTTGGCTGGGCGGCAACTCGATTCTCTTCGTCCAGGCCGTTCAAATCTCTCTCTTGGTCGTCTGTGCACTGTGTCTGAGAGGAATCGGCACTCGGTTGTTCGACTCGCCACGTGCCGGCACCATCGCCGGCGCGATCGCACTCGGCTACCCACCTCTGGTCGCATTCGCCGGGTACCTGTGGCCGGAGGTCTTGCACCTGACACTCTTTCTCCTGGCCCTGCGCATCCTCGTCGGCAATACCACGCCTATGGCCTGGCTGGCCGTAGCGGGCTGCCTGCTCGGGGTGGCCTTGCTGACCAAGCTGATCCTGTGGCCGTTCGTCCCGCTGATTGCGCTACCCTTGATCGTCCGCCACCGCTGGGCGGGAGCAGGTCACAGCGCGATCGTCTTTGTGGCCGTCGCGATCACGGTCGTGACTCTCACGCCGCCGACGCGGCCCGGAGCCCAACCGGCCTCTTTCGGCGCAAACGTCGCGTACAACACCTGGCTCGGACTGAACGACACCAGCCGCCGGACATTTGTAGACTCCATCGCCGGCGACGAGTACCGCCGCTACCTCGATTCCGGAACGACCACGGCCGAGCGCGAGGCTGTGCTCCAGGCAAACATCCGCAGTCACGTCGAAGAACAGGGATTCTTCCGGGTCTTTTGGCCGCAGCTTGGCCGGCAGTACTTCCGACTCTTCGACCACTCG
>PIVZ01000839.1 GCA_003354045.1 bacterium | reverse complement strand
GCATCCCTTCTTCATCGGGAAGGTAGGCAACCGACGACGGGAGGTAGCGGTAGGCGACACCGTCGGAGAGCATGCGGCCGAGAACCGGCACGATCTTGTTGAAGTAAAGGCCATGGCCCATGCGCAGCACGGCGCTGGCCGGAGTGTCTACCTCGAGCAGCGCGATACGGCCGCGCGGCCTGAGAACGCGGAAGCTCTCCGCGAGCGTAGCGCCGAGATCGGTGAAGTTGCGCAGCGCGAAACCCGATACCACCGCATCGCAGCTGGCCTCACCAAGGGGTAGCTCGAGTGCATCGGCCCTCACCAGCTCGACGTCGAACTCCCGCCGTCGTGCGCAGCCCAACATGCCGGCCGAAAAATCCACGCCGATCACACGGGCGCCGCGCCCGGCGACCTCGGCGCATAGATCGCCCGTGCCGCACGCAAGATCGAGGACGACGTGCCCGCGCCGCAGATGAAGGCTGTCCACAGCTTGTCGCCGCCAAGCACGATCGAGGCCGAAGGTCATGAGCCGGTTCATGAAGTCATAGCGGCCCGAGATGCGGTCGAACATGTCCTCGACCACGGTTGCCTTCTCGGATGCGGCGGGAAGAGTCATTGCCAGCGCAGCCCCACGCGGTTCTTCGAGGCCACCTTGAGAGCCGCTTCCAGAGTGCCCTTCTCACCGCTCTGCTTGAGCCTCTTGAGGGCACGATTGATCAGGACGCGTTGAAAGTGATGGGCGATGAGTCCGGTTATGGCGGGCAGTATCTCCTTGAAAGCGTCCGCGACGGTTTCGGGATCCTCGTGATCCTGGCCACCGCTGCCCTTGCGCACGTAGTCGTCAAAGAGGTCGATGGCCTCGTCCACGGACTTGCGCACCGCCCTGTCATGGCGGACTGCGAGGGCGAGCAGCTTGGTCAACGGAAAGCCATAGGCGAGCAGTTTGAGCGCGCCGTGCGCAGCATGCAGGTCGGCCTCCGAGTACAGGCGCCTGCCAGCCTCGTCCTCCTGGCCCTCGACCAGACCGCTCTTCTCCACCGACACCAGCAGCGAGTGCGGTATTCCAGCGCATTCGGCCAGCTCGCGGCCGGAGTAGCTCGGCTCGTCCGCCTGCTCCTCTATGGCCGCGAGGAGTTCACGGTCGCCGCTCTCCGAGGATCCGCGGTCGAGGAGCACTCCAACGAGTTTGAGGGACAGACCGCGCCCGGCCAGGGAGCGGATCAACCTGAGTCGTTCGAGATGCGCAGCCGAGTAGACAGCGCGGCGGCCGCGGCGCTCGGGGGCGGCCAGCAGCCCCATCGACTGGTAGTAGCGAATGGTGTCGATCGACAGACCGGCCGCCTGGGCCAACTCGGATACGGAATATTCCATGAGCGACTACTCTAAGAGTAATCACTCATAGGATAGAAACGTTCTGAATACAAAGGCCGGTAGCGGCCTTTGGTGCGTGGAGGCAAGATCAACGCAGGTGAGTTTGCAGGAAGCCGAGCACCGCCCGCCAGTTCTCTTTGTGGCCCTCGGGGTTCCTTTCGAGCCGCAGCGTGGACGAGCCATGGACACCGACGCGCGGAACGATCTGCACTTTGTCGGCGGCGGCAACCGCCTCGAAAATCGGCCTGGCCGTGCTCACTTCCTGGCCCGGCGCGGAGATTACCATGACCGGGATCTTCACCCTGGCGGCCCAGCCAGCCACCAAGTCCTCTCCCCCGAGCTACTCTCCAGGCGAAAATGCCAGAAGCAGATCGACGTCGTCGTGTTCGGCAGCCAGCCGGAAGACCA
>PIVZ01000838.1 GCA_003354045.1 bacterium | reverse complement strand
GTGGCCGCCGAAGAGCACCGTGACTCCGCGCTCGGGATCGTAGGCCATACCATGAGCTATGCGCTCAGGTGGGCGGCCGCATGATGCAGGGGCGGCGCACTCCTCGAACCAGGAGCAGGTGGCGCCGTCGCGCATGCAGGTTTCCGAGGGGTCGCACCTGTATTCCCACGTCTGGTCAAAGCCGACCTGAGGGTTTCCGCCGAAGAGCACGACGGCGCGGCGGGCCGAGTCGTATGCCATCGCGTGCGAGTGCATGGCCGGAGGCGACGTCGTCAAGTCGACGCGCCGCTCCCAGCTGAGCTGCGTGCAGTTCCACTCCCAGGTCTCGTTGTGATCTTGCGGATATTCCGGCCCGATGACGCCTCCGAACAACACAGCCCTCTCGCGGCATGAATCGTAGACCATGGCAAGATGCGATGTCGGGTCCGGGAGTGAACCCGGATCGGGGAAAACTGGCTCCCACTCCAGGCATTGGCCGTGTGCTTGCTGTCGTGGCAGCACGGCGAAGAGCGATGCGGCAAACAGGGTCGCAGCAAACCCAACGCGAGCTGCGCGCAGACCGGGATCGTGAACGCTCATGTCCTTCTCCTTAACGAAGATAGTACAGGTGTACGAACTACTGCTTACGGCGGTTCAACTGAACTGGAGGACGGCGCAGCCCGAATCGAGCCGGCGACGTCCATCCAGTCCGAAAAGCGTACGAGCAGACGCTCTTGCTGCGACTCCGGCAACGAGTCGGCGGAAATGGCAATAGCCTCGATCGCAGATTCGATCAGCTTCAGTGCCTCAGGGTCGTCAGGGGCGAGTCCCGCCCGAGCTACTCCTCGCAGGTAGCGAAGCTCCGCTCGGGCGAGGACGCCGATGGCGGGCTGGTACGGGCGGCCATCGAACACGCGCGGCCCGGTGTGCCCTTCGGCCTCGTCCGCGTGCGCGAGAGCAGCAGCGAAGTCGCCGCGTGCGATGGCCAACCGCATCGCCTCGACAGGGATATAGAAATCCTGCCGGTCTTCGTCGGAGTGCGGGTAGTAGGGTATGCCCATCGCCCGGTCGAGTGCTCTGACCGCCTCGCCAATCTTGCGATCGACGCGCAGCAACTGAGATTCATAGAGGAGATGCTGACGGACTAAGGTAGCAGGCGTCTCGTACCATTGATCCGGGGCCGCGGCGACGGCCATGCACAACTCAAGTAAGGACGCATCCGGCGATACCGTCAGTCCGTGATAGGCGCAGTCTTCTTCGAAGTAGCTCTGAAGTAGTTGGCCAGCTTCTGCGTGATGCGCCCAAGCGGTTTCCTGATCCCCGTCAGCCGAGGCAATCACACCCAGAATCGACAGGAGCGGAGACAGGGCGCCTGCGAAGGCCATCTCTCGTGCATGAGGGCGTGGATCGTCGGCTAGACCGGACCGGACGAACCACTCCTGATAATCGCGTGCCTCACGCAGCGCGGCGTTGAACTTACTCTTGGCGCTTTCGTAGTCGCCGATCGCCAGGTAAGTCCTGCCCACATCGGCGAGAGCACTGTAGTACATCGAGTAGCGTTCAGGTTCCTCATTCTGCTGACGGGCGTAATCCGCGAAGGCGAGCGCCTCCGTGAGTGCCTCCTGCCAGCGTCCCATCGACCTGAGCTCACGGGATAGCGCCGTCCACGCGGGCCACGGATCCAGGACGCTGCGGTCGTCGATGGCTATGGCCTCCGCGACCGTACTGCGGGTCTGTTCCAAAACCCGGCGAGCTTCTGCCAACGCCACCTCATCGAGTGACTCC
>PIVZ01000234.1 GCA_003354045.1 bacterium | reverse complement strand
GAGGCATGGTTCGGGCGTGCCGAGAATCCAGCATACTCGGCGTACTACTTGCTGGCGTTAGCCTAAGTCCAATCGGACAGGCCGGACAAGGCCCTGGCGCCGGCACGAACGGCGGTGGAGAAAGCCAAAGTCCCCAAGGAGCCGTGGCTGCAGCTATTGCTGGCGCTCTATCTCGATCAGAAGAACTACGGGAAGGCGGTCGGCCTTCTCGAGCGCCTGGTCAAGGGTTTTCCCAAGAAGACCTACTGGCTACAGCTTTCTGCCGTTTACGCGGAGCTGGGTCGCGAGGACGATTCCGCCGCAGTGATGCAGATCGCCCACACGCAGGGGATGCTGGAGAAGGACGGCGAGCTGCGCAACCTGGCCCGCATGTATCTCTACCAGGACATCCCGTACCGGGCTGCACGCGTGCTGGAGAAAGGGATTGCCGACAAGAAGATCAAAGAGGACGCCAAGGCCTGGGAGCTGCTTGCCGACAGTTGGCTCAACGCCCGCGAGTACGACAGGGCGCTGCCGCCGCTCAGGCGTGCGGCCACGCTTTCCGAGAAGGGCGATCTATATGTCCGTCTCGCACGACTGCACGTAGAGGCCGAGCGATGGGGCCAGGCCGCCGCCGCGCTTCGCAAGGGGCTTGCCAAGAAGACCCTCAAGGACAGAGGCAAAGCATTGATACTGCTCGGGATCTCCTACCATTCCGACGAGCACTGGGACGATGCGAGAAAGGCATTCAACCAGGCCAAGGACTTCCCGGCCCAGCGCAAGGAGGCCGAGCGCTGGCTCACCCACCTCGAGCGCCGCGCCCGCATGTCGGAGCAGGGGTAGCAGCGGGTGCCCACCTTCGCGCCTCGAGTTCGGCTCGAAGGTCAGTGCCTGGCGACGGGAGCGGGTTTTCAGCCAGGCTGATAAGGGCCGGCGGGCGTGCATGCTGAGACGCGGCGGCGGTACTGGTCCGACCTGCCATATCCAAACTAACTGCCAGCGCGACGCATAGCGGCATATCGAGACTGCTCGCGGTGCACCGCGATTTGTTGGTGTACAGGCGGGCTAGCTGGTACGAATGCCCAGTCTGACGACTTCGTTTATTCAGCTCGGTTACGTTGAAATTGCGGGCACGCGACGCTCGCAACAGGGGAGCAGGTCATGGGGTTCATTCCACGGTTCGTTCGTTTGTCGGTCTTTATGATGGCCTTCGGGCTCTTGGTTCTTCCGCCCGCTTCGGTGCAGGCGCAGGATGAAGGCGGAGACGCCACGGCGGCTGATACCGCGGCTGCTGATGCCGTTGCTGCAGATACCGAGGCAGTTGCGGATACGCAGGTTGCAGGCTCCTCCGGGATCGAGGAGATCACCGTCACGGCGCAGAAGCGCGAGGAATCGTTGCAGACGGCGCCTCTATCCATCACCGCCTTCACCAGCACGATGCTCGAGGAAAAAGGTGTCGATGGCCTGAACGACATTTCGCAGTTCACGCCGAATCTGAACATACACACCAATTCCGGCGGCAACATGGGCGTGACCATAAGCATGCGCGGTGCCATCACCTCCGACCCGTTGATCACACTGGAGCCGACGGTCGGTGTTTACATGGACGGTCTCTACGTGGCCAAGTCGGCCGGCTCGCTCTTCCAGATGCTCGACCTTGAAAGGGTCGAGGTTCTGAGAGGCCCACAGGGAACCTTGTACGGCCGCAACACGGCCGGCGGCGCCATCAATCTGGTGACCAAGAAACCCCACGACGACCTCGAGATGAAGTTCAAGGTGAGCGCCGGCAACTACGCTTCCGTAAAGGCTCTGGCCACGGCTAACCTCCCGCTGATCGGCGCCAACGGCCTGAGTAGCTCGGAAAGCCTCGGAACGCTCAACAGCCGCGTGACGTTCTCCTTCCAGGGCCGTGACGGCTACTTCGACAACCGGGCCGACCCCGCGGCCTTCTTCCTACAAGGCGACGGGACTAACAGCAGCGAGTTCGACGACCTCGACCGCATGAGCCTGCGCACTGCGTTTCGCTGGCAGCCGAGCGATGCTGCAACGTTGGATTACAGCTTCGACTTCCACCGTGTGCGGGAGGAGCCGACGGCATTCCAGCTCTCGGGGCTGCGGGACAACTCGTTCATCCAGTTCATCCCGGGCTTCGAGAGCTTCCCCAGTTACGTGCGTGGTGAGCGTGTCGGTTCGATCGGCAACAACAAGCTCATGGAGCCGGACGGCTCGCTGCACCAGGCGTCGGCTCATCTCGACGCTCGCGGCCACGGTCTCACGACGACCGTCGATCTGGGCGACACCGCAATCGGTCATCTGACCCTCAAGTCGCTCACCGGCTACCGCAATGTTGATACCGAAGAGGACCAGGATCTCGACGGCTCGCCATTGCACATCGCCGACCTGCACTTGCAGACCGACGTTGAGCAGTGGAGTCAGGAGCTGCAGCTTCTCGGAACCACCGACGATGCGCGCTGGAACTATGTGCTCGGCCTTTACTACTACGACGAGAAAGGCGGTGAGATTAACCCGCAGGTGTTCTTGCTCGGTACGTCCACCAACAGCTTGAACAGCTTCGACAACTACTCGGCCGCCGTATTCGGCCAGGCTACCTACGTTCCTCCGGTCCTCGACGACCGGCTGAGCTTGACGGCCGGTGTCCGTTACACCAACGAGGAGAAGAAGCAGGAGCGCGATCTCGAGTGTGTCCTGTCCGAGGGTGTACCGTGCGAAGGTGATGCGGACGACAGCTTCATGGGAAAGGCCGACGAGACCTTCGACAACTTCTCACCGATGGGCAGCGTGAGCTATCAGGTCACCGACGACGTGATGGGCTATGCCAAGGTCGCGCGTGGCTTCAAGAGCGGCGGATTCAACGGGCGCGCGGGTCTCAAGGAAGAGTTCGAGACGCCCTTCGATGAGGAGGTGCTCACCTCCTACGAGGTCGGCGTCAAGTCGCAGTGGCTCGACAACCGTCTGCGGCTCAACGCCTCCGGGTTCTTCAGCGACTACGACGACATGCAGGTCGCGGTGTTCATTCCCGAGGTCGGTCGGACGCGGTCCATCCTGACGAACGCCGGCAAGGCCGAGATCTGGGGCGCAGAGGTGGAGATGGTGGCCGTGCCGCTGGAGGGCGTCGATGTCAGGGCGTCCTATGGCTGGCTCGATCCCGAGTACAAGGAGTTCGGCAGCCAGTGCATGGAGGACGAGGAGCTGGTTCCCTGTGACGTATCCGACGAGCGCAACTTCGTGCTCTCGCCCGAGAACACCGTGTCCGTCGGACTCGGCTACACGGCGCCGCCGTGTGACTGGGGCATCTTCTCGGCAACCATTGACGGCTACTGGCAGGACGAGGTCGATTTCATGGTCAAGGACAGCGACCTGATCAGCGAAGACGCGTACTGGCTGTTCAACGGCCGCATCCAGCTGGCCGACATCGCGACCGAGGACGGCGTGTTCGACATAGCCTTCTGGGGCTACAACCTGTTCGACAGAAAGTACCGCAACTTCGGTATCGACTTCGGCTTGGTGGAGGATGGTGGCCTCGGATACGCGGGTAACACCTACGGTGATCCCCGCACCCTCGGCGGCGAAATCGTGTGGCGGTGGAATCCCTAGTCGAGAGCTAGCGCGTGGCGTCTAGACGCCGGCGTTAGGTCACAGGCGGGCAGGCACTATTAGTCGGAGGAGAGGGTGCCTGCCCGCTTTTCTTTGCGCGGTCGCCGGGTACCTACTCGGCGGTCCCGCTACTCTCTGACCCCACGCGATTAGCTGTCGTAACAGAGGTGCCGGTGGCCAAGGCGGGCTAGATGGGCACCTCTGCTTCGCCGGTTTTGGCTTCAAGCGCGTTGCACAACGTCTGCCAGGGCAAGGTCGCGCACTTGGCCCGCAACGGGTAGCTGCGCACTCCCTCGAGAACCGCCAGCTCGCCCAGTTCTGCTCGCGCGACCAACTCGCTCGACTCGTTCGCGTCACCCAGTTCAACCGAATTGCCAGACCCTGCCTGTTTGACCAGGTGTTCGTCGCTACTGGGCGTCACGCCCGTGGTCTCGTGCACGCGGTCGGAGACGGCTTGTGCCACTGCGACAGTGGCGCTCTTGAGGTGCTCACTCATGAGCGAGGCCGAGGCGATGCAGATCGCGCAGCCGGAGACCTCGAAGGAAATCTCGGCGAGGACGTCGTCGCGCAACTCCAGGTAGACGTCCACTTCGTCGCCGCAAAGTGGGTTGTAGCCTCTTGCGTGGTGGGTCGCGGCGGCAAGCCTGCCGAGGTTTCGCGGCTGCCGGCTGTGCTCGACGATAGCGGCACGGTAGAGATCGCGTACGTCTCCCATCACCCCATGACCTCGTGCACGCGGTCGAGCCCGGCGACAAGCCGGTCTATGTCGGCACGGGTGTTGTAGATGCCGAAAGAAGCACGTGCGGTGGCCGGCAGGCCGAATCGTTTCATCGTCGGCTGCGCGCAGTGGTGGCCGGTGCGGATCGCTATGCCCTCTCCGTCTAGAATCGTCCCCACGTCGTGCGGGTGAATCCCGTCGAGGACGAACGAATGAACCGCGCACTTGTCACGAGGCCTGCCTATGAGGCTGAGCCCTGGGACGGCCAGCAGCGCCTCTTCCGAGTAGGCGATGAGATCGCTTTCGTGGCGGCGGACGGATTCGATGCCGAGGCCTGCCAGGTAGTCGATCGCGGCTGCCAGGCCTATCGCGCCGGCCACGTTCGGCGTGCCCGCCTCGAACTTGTGCGGCACTTCGTTATAGATCGTCTCTTCGAAGCTCACCGAAAGGACCATCTCGCCACCGCCCTGCCAGGGCGGCATCTCCCGAAGCAGTTCGGACTTCCCGTAAAGGGCTCCAATTCCCGTCGGTCCGTAGGTCTTGTGGCCGGAGAAAGCATAGAAGTCGCAGTCGAGCTCGCGGACGTCCAACGCGAGGTGAGCCGCCGCCTGCGCGCCGTCCACCAGCAACACGGCGCCGCAGTCGTGCACCATGCGTGCGATCTCGCGGACCGGGTTGACGGTTCCGAGTGCGTTGGAGACGTGCGCCACGGCGACCAGTCGCGTGCGCGGCCCGAGCATCTTCTCGAGCTCTTCCAAAAGCAGCTCGCCGCGTTCGTCGATAGGTGCCACGCGCAGCCGTGCGCCGCTCTCCTCGCACAGGATTTGCCAGGGGACGATGTTCGAATGGTGCTCCATCTCTGAGACGACGATCTCGTCGCCTTCGCCGACCTTGGCACGGCCGAAGCTGCCGGCAACCAGATTGATGGCCTCGGTCGCGCCGCGCACGAAGACGATCTCGGCGGCTTCGCGTGCGCCCAGGAAGCTTCTTACGGTCTCACGCGCCGCTTCGTAGGCGGCTGTCGCGCGGGCGCTCAACGTGTGGACGCCGCGGTGGATGTTGGAGTTGTCGTTCTCGTAGTAGCAGGCGATTGCCTCTAGCACGCAACGCGGCTTCTGCGAGGTCGCGGCCGTGTCCAGGTAGACGAGCGGCTGGCCGCTGAGTTCCTGATCGAGGATCGGGAAGTCTTCACGCAGCCGGTCAACATCAAGGGCCTTGCCACCGGCCGGGCTTGTCTGTGCTGACTGCTCGTCTCCCACGGTCGTCACGCATTCCCTTCGTTACCCAGCGCGAGGGGAAGCGCAAGCAGACGATTAGGCCTCTGCCGGCCCGGTTCCTGGCTTCTCGGTGCTCGCGAGTCGCTGGCCCCGGCTGCGCTCGATCTTTTCTACCTCGAGCCGGGTACCGCGGTCGCTGTGGCCGGGCTCGCCCATGATCATGGTGGGCTGCAGGTGGTAGTAGCCGCCGGCAAGCTGGATCGGGTTGATCGGCGTTGGGATGACCGCCTGATGCGACTTACCCTTCGGAAACTGAAAGGGCTCCCAGGCATGGTAGACCATCACCTGGCCGGGGCGTGTCGCATGGCTGACCTTGGCCTCGATCTCGAACTCACCAATGTCGTTGTAGGCGCGCACCGTGTCGCCATCGCGAATGCCGCGGCTTTCGGCATCGACCGCGCTCATGAAGATCGCCGGGCGGCCCCGTTGTAGCCTGAGCATCTTCGCGTTGTCGCGCCACGCACCGTGAATCGACCAGCGCGTGTGTCCTCCGGTCATCTTCAGCGGATAGTCGCCGCCCAGTGCCGGGTTGTCCTTGTGCACCGGCAAGGTCTCGCCGAGCTCCTCGTAGAGCTCGTGGTCGATGTGGAACTGTAACCGCCGCGTCAGGGTCGGCCACGGCTGCTTGTTGTCAATGTGCCAGGTGTTGGCAGTAATCGTGTCGTCGGGCTTTATGTCGGTCGCTTTGGACAGCGTGACCGGGCTGGTGCCCAGCGATGTGAAGCGCTCGAAGCCCTTGTCCTTGAGCTCGTCCCAGGTGATGCCGCCGAGGTTGGTGTTGACCTCCAGCAGTGCGCGCAGGAACGCCTCCGGGTCTTCCTCCGTGTAGCGCCCCCCGAAGGTCATCTCATCGTAGACCTTGTCAAGGCGTCGCGAAGCGCCGCTCCGGTCCGTGAAGGTCTTGATCCCACGCTCCTTGGCCCGTTTTTGGATGTGCTTCATCAGCAGGCAGTGGATTACCCAATCCGACTTGCTGTCGGCCAGTGGTTCGACGGCGCGAGTCGTGACCTGGCTGAACGGGCTATGGGGCGTGGCCCAGGTGATGTCGTCGCGTTCGTACCAACCGGCCGCCGGCAGGACGTAGTCGCTGTAGAGAGCCGTGTTGCTCATGCGCCAGTCTACCGTGACCGTCAGATCGAGCCGCGGCAGGAAGTTGTCGATCAGCTTGTGGTAGCCGCGGATGCGGCGCAGGCAGTTGCCGCCTACCGAGAGGAAGATCTTGGGCTCGGTTGTGGGCGGCGTCTGCCAGCCCTTCTCTACCGCCTCGTCCAGGTAGGAGTCGAGCTCGCGTTTCAGATGTGGATCCCAGCGCTTCGAGCTTCCGCTGAGTTCGCCGAGACCGCCGAACTTGTGGAAGAAGAGAACCGAGGAGACGAAGCTTCCCTTGGCGTACTCTTCGCGGGTTCGCTCGTAGAGGAACATCTCCATCGTCTTGCCGGCCGCCTTGGTCTTGAGGATTCCTGGAAGAGCCTGGAGTCCGAGGGCGATCATGCCGAGGGTGAGCGAGGTTGCCGGGGCCACGCCGGCGGCTTCCGGGGCCTCCAGGGAGAGGTAGGGGAAGGCACTGAGCCCCGCGC
>PIVZ01000233.1 GCA_003354045.1 bacterium | reverse complement strand
CGCCAGGTGGAACGCTCACCTACACGATCACGGTTGCCAACAACGGGCCGAGCGATGTTACCGGCGCGACTGTGACCGATACCTTCCCTGCCGAATTGCTAAACGTGACCTGGACCTGTGCGGGGGCCGGTGGAGCCTCATGCACGGCCGCGGGCACGGGCGACATAAGCGATAGCGCGGTAGACATCCCGGACGGCGACAGCGTCACCTACACGGTCAACGCCGACGTGGACTCGAGCGCGAGCGTCGATCCGCTGGTCAACACGGCAAGCGCCGCGGTGCCTGTCGGTGTGACCGATCCGGTTGCGGGCAACGACAGCGACGACGACAGCGACACGCTCGATGCGCAGGCCGATCTGGCTGTGACCAAGGACGACGGCTCTCTCACCTACACGCCGGGTGGGACACTGACCTACACGATCACTGTCGCCAACAACGGTCCGAGCGACGTTACCGGCGCGACTGTTACGGATACCTTCCCTGCCGAATTGCTAAACGTGACCTGGATCTGTGCGGGGGCCGGTGGAGCCTCATGCACGGCCGCGGGCACGGGCGACATAAGCGATAGCGCGGTAGACATCCCGGACGGCGACAGTGTCACTTACACGGTTAACGCCGACGTAGACGCGAGCACGACCACCGATCCGCTGGTCAACACGGCAAGCGCTGCCGTGCCCGCCGGTGTGACCGATCCAGTCGCGGGCAACGACAGCGACGACGACAGCGACACGCTGGATGCGCAGGCCGATCTGGCGGTGGTGAAGGACGACGGCGAGATGTTCTACACACCGGGTGGGACGCTCACCTACACGGTCACGGTTACCAACAACGGTCCGAGCGACGTCACCGGTGCGACGGTCACCGATATCTTCCCGGCCGAGTTGCTAAACGTGACCTGGACCTGTGTGGGGGCCGGTGGAGCCTCATGCACGGCCGCGGGCACGGGCGACATAAGCGATAGCGCCGTAAACATCCCGGACGGTGACAGCGTTACCTACACGGTCGATGCTGACGTGGATCCTGGTGCCGTGGTCGATCCGCTGGTCAACACAGCAAGCGCTGCGGTGCCCGCCGGTGTGACCGATCCGGTTCCGGGCAACGACAGCGACGACGACAGCGATGGGTTTGGAGGGGCATCTGATCTCGTCATCGTCAAGGCCGACATCCCCGACTCGGTCGAGCCGGGCGGGACGTTGCTGTATCGGCTCGTGTACTCGAATTCCGGGGCCGTTGCGCTCACCAATGCGGTGGTCGTCGAGACCTACGATCCGAGGACGACGTTCGTGAGCTCGATTCCGACGCCCAATATCGGGGACAGCCAGTGGAACCTGGGCACGCTCGATCCCGGCGAGTCCGGCATGATCGAGATCACGATGACTGTTGACGGAGGACTGAGTGACGGCGAGGTACTGCTCAATAGCGCCGTCATCAGCGCCGACGCCATACCGAGCAGCCGGGCGGACGAGGAAACCACGGTCGCGGTTCCAGAGCCGACGACCGCCTCCCTGCGGGTGACGAAGTCGGTGCTCCCGAGCCCGGCGCCTTCGGGTGGGCAGATCACGTACACGATAACCGTGACGAACGACGGCCCGGCGGCCTCGTATAGCACGGTCGTGAGCGATAGCCTGCCCACCGGCCTCACCTTCGACAGTGCGACGCCGGTGCCGGACGTGTCGGCCGATCCTCTCTACGAATGGAACGTCGGCAATCTCGGTATCGGCGATTCGGAGGTGATCCAGGTAACGGCCACGGTCGATAGCGCGGCTCCGCGCGGCTACCTGTTCGACAACTGTGCCACGGCACTCGGTCAGACAGGCCCCGGAACCACGAGCAGCTCCGGATTGCAGGCCGAGGGCTGTGCGGTGGCGATGGCGAGCGGGCCGATCGATCTCGATATTTCCAAGACCGAGGCGTCCGATCCAGTTCCGATCGGCGGTGATGTTACCTACACCATCGTCGTGACCAACAACGGTCCCGGCGATGCCAGCGGTGTGGTCGTAACCGACGTGCTCGACCTCGATACGACCTACGTCAGCGACGACGGAGGCTGTTCGGGAGGGGCCACAGGAACGCTCACCTGCGCACTCGGAGACATCGACAGCGGTGACAGCGTGAGCTTCGACGTCGTCGTCACCGTCGGCGCCGCAGCCACGACCAGCGGAATCGCCTACGCGAGCCCCTGCGACGGCAGCGAGGATCTCTGCAACAGCGTGTCGGTCACCGGCGCGCAGACGGACACCGACCCGGGCAACGACAGTGCCGACGAGCCGACGGGCGCGCTGCCGGGCGCCGACTTGGCGATTACCAAGAGCGAGGACGTCGATCCCGTACTTGCCGGCGGTACTCTCATCTACACACTGGTGGTGACGAACAACGGTCCGTCGGATGCCGCCGGGGTGGTCGTTACCGACGTTCTGGATGCTGACACGACTTACGTCAGCGATGATGCTGGCTGTACGGGAGGAGCCACGGGAACGCTGACCTGCAACGTTGGAGCTCTGCTGAACGGTGCGAGCACGAGCATCAACGTGACGGTGCAGGTGGATGCCGGGGCCCAGGTCTCCGGTACTTTGAGCAGCGGCGCCTGCGATGGCAGCGAGGATCTGTGCAACAACGCTTCGGTGGCTGCGACCACCGACGATCCTGACCCGAGCAACGACTCTGCCGACGAGCCGACGGACGTGACGCCGCAAGCCGATCTTGCCGTGGGCAAGATCGATCTCTCCGATCCGGTGCTGGTGGGATCGAGCTTCACCTACAGGATCACAGTGACCAACAACGGTCCCGACGATACTACCGGCGTGGTCGTGACCGACACGCTCGATGCCGATACCAGCTACGTCAGCGATACCGGTGGGTGCACGGGAGGAGCCACGGGAACACTTACCTGCAACCTCGGGAGCCTGGCCAACGGCGCCAGCACCAACTTCGAGGTGACGGTAGCGGTAGCGGGCAGTGCCGCGACCGGCAGCACACTGCAGACGGCCCCCTGCGACGGTAGCGAGGATCTGTGCAACGTGGCCACGGTCAGCTCGGACGGTCTCGATTCAAATCCCGTCAACGATAGCGACGACGAGCCCACCGATGCCGAGCCGGCGGCCGACGTGGCGATCACGAAGAGCGACGGAGCCGAGCCGGTAGAGGCCGGCGACGTGCTCGTCTACACACTCTCGGTGACCAACAGCGGACCCTCGCCGGCCGACAACGTGATCGTGACCGATGTTCTCGACACCGATACTACCTACTTGAGCGACAGCGGTGGGTGTACGGGAGGAGCCACGGGAACTCTGACCTGCGATCTGGGGACCCTCGTTGCGGGCGCCACCGTGAACTTCACGGTTACCGTGCAGACCGCCGTGGGCGCACCCACGGGCGGCGCGCTGCAGGACGATCCGTGCGACGGCAGCGAGGACCTGTGCAACGTAGCCTCGGTGACCACGACCAGCACGGATACCGACCCCACGAACGACTCCGACGACGAGCCGACGGACCTGGTGGTGGCGGCGGCGCTCACCGATCTCGCGATTGTAAAGACGGACATCGGCGATCCGGTGCCGATCGGCCAGAACCTCATATACACGCTGATGGTGACCAACGGTGGTCCGGACGACGCCACCAACGTGGTGGTGACCGACACCTTGGATACCAGCACAACCTACGTGAGCGACACCGGCAGCTGCACCGGCGGTGCGGGCGGGGTGCTTACCTGCAACCTCGGCGCGCTGGCCGGCGGTGCTAGCACGAGCTTCCAGGTAACGGTGAACGTACCGGCCAGTGCGCCGACAGGCGGAAGCCTGCAGGCTAGCCCCTGCGACGGAACGGAGGATCTCTGCAACAACGCCAGCGTAACCGGCGACGAGACCGACCCGGACGTGACCAACAACGATGCCGACGAGCCGTCGGATGCGACCCCATCCACCGACCTGGCGGTGAGCAAGGTCGATTCGACTGACCCGATAGAAGTGGCCGGGCTACAAACATACACGATCACGGTCACCAACAATGGCCCCTCGGATGCCCCGGATGTGCAGGTCGTGGACGTGATAGACCCGACGACGATCTACATCTCGGACACTGGCGGCTGCGTGGAAGCGCCACTGGGGACACTCACCTGCGACCTCGGGCCGCTGGTTGCCGGAGCTTCGACGAACTTCGACATAGTCGCGCAGATTGGCGGCGGTGCCGCTACCGCAGGAACCTTGCAGACGGGAGACTGCGACGGCAGTGAGGATGTGTGCAACACGGTCACCGTGACCACGACCGGGGCAGATCCGGTCCCGGGCAACGATACGGACGACGAGCCGACCGACGTCGAGGCCGCCGCGGCATTGGCCGACCTGACCATAGTCAAGACCGACCAGTACGATACATTGGAGACCGGCGCCTTCGAGACCTACACGATCACCGTGACCAACCTCGGGCCCGATACTTCCGAGAACGTGGTGGTTACCGAGACTCTCGATGCCAACGCCAGCTACCTGACCGACACCGCCGGCTGCGTCGAGGTTCAGACGGGGACGCTCACGTGCGATCTCGGGAATATTGGCGCCGGAAGCTCGGTCGTCTTCGAGGTCATAACCTATATTGACCCGGCGGCGCCGACGGCCGGTGTGGACGACGGGGCCCTGTGTCCGGGAACCGAGGATCTCTGCAACGACGTCTCGGTCATTGCGGACACGCCCGATGCGGACCTGACCAACAACGCGGCGGCTCAGGCGACCAACATAGTGGCTGCGGCCAGCATCGCGGACGTGGCGGTAAGCAAGATCGACATAGAGGCCGAACCGGTCGAGCCGGACACGGACGTCACCTACACGATAACGGTTACGAACAACGGTGTGGACCCGGCGGACAACGTGGTCGTCACCGAGATCATCGACGTGAATACGACCTACGTCAGCGACACCGGTGGCTGTGTGGGCGCGGGTCCGTGGACCCTGCAGTGCGATCTCGGGACCATCGCCGGTGGCGGCTCGGTCGTCTTCAATGTAGTCGTGCATGTCGATGCCGGGGCGCCACTCACCGGCATTCTGCAGGACGGTGACTGCAGCGGAGCCGAGGACATGTGCAATTCGGTTTTCGTATCGACCTCGACGCCGGACAGCGACCCGAGCAACAACGGTGACAGCGAACCGACCGACGCCAGCCTGGTTGCCACCTGCGGCAACGGCGTCGTCGATGCCGGCGAGACCTGCGATCCGCCTTCCGGCGAGGTCTGCAACAACACTGTGGACGACGACGGCGACGGTGACATCGACTGCACGGACTCCGAGTGCGCGGTGCCGGGCTACCAGAGCTGCGACGGCAACTGTGTGCTGGCACCGTGGTGTGTACGTATCCTCAACGATCCGGCGATGATCAAGGTCTTCGGGAGTGACAGGAAGAAGGACATGTTCAAGTTGCATGGGCGCTTCATACCGACCACGCCTGTGGATCCGTACGTGGACGGCTTCGTCTTCATGTTCACGAACGAGTTCGGCGTCATCTTCCGGGGCGAGCTGCTGCCCTACGACCTCGAGCCGGCCGGTGGCAAGAACTGGAACTTCAAGGACCGCAAAGCGCGCAAGGTCGGGCTCGTGCCGCTTCGCGACGGAATCGCCGTGGTGCGAATACGCCGGCGCAACGACCGGGACGGCCTGGCTTACGGCTTCCGTGTCAAGGGATTCGGGGACCTCTCGCTGGCGACAGTGCCGCTCATGAGCAGCCACGTCTACATAGGCGATGACACTGCCTTCCTGACCGCCGAGTGGCGCGGCAATCCCGGCCGCTGGAAGCTCTTCCAGAAGGACTACTGAGCGGGGGGAGGGGAAAATGGGCCGGCCCCATTTTCACCCGCACCCATTTTCTGTGTCGCCACGTTCTGGCTAGAGTCCTCCTGAGATACTCGATCCCCGGTCGTGCATGACCTGGGGAGTTGCCTCCAAAGATGACAGAAACAGCCCCAGTCAGGGTAATCGGCGGCGGTTTGGCCGGTGCCGAGGCCGCCTATCAGCTCGCCCGCCGCGGTATCGGTGTGGAGCTTTGGGAGATGCGTCCCGTGACCGGGACCGAGGCCCACAAGACCGACCGGCTTGCCGAGCTGGTGTGCTCGAATTCATTTCGAGACGACTCCATGGGGACGGCAGTCGGCGTCCTCAAGCAGGAGATGCGCGCCATGGACTCCCTCATCATGAGGGTTGCCGACCAGGTGCGCGTTCCAGCAGGGTCGGCGCTGGCTGTGGACCGGGAGCGGTTCAGCGAGGTCGTGACCGAGGAGGTCGAGGGCCTGGCCGAGGTGAACATTCGCCGGCAGGAGGTCGAGGCGGTGCCCGAGGGGGGCGTGACGATCATTGCCACAGGCCCGCTTACGTCTTCCGCTTTGAGCGAGTCCATAGCTCGTACCGTCGGTTCGCGGCACCTGTACTTCTACGATGCGCTCTCGCCGATCATCACTGCCGAGTCGATAGATATGAATGTTGTCTACCGCGCGGCACGCTATGGGAAAGGCGGAGACGACTACATCAACTGCCCGCTCGACGAGGCCGAATACGACCGCCTCATCGATGAGATCCTTGCGGCGGAGACGATGCCGCTACGCAGCTTCGAAAAGTGCATCTACTTCGAGGGATGCATGCCGGTAGAGGAACTCGCTCGCAGGGGACGCAAGACACTGTCCTTCGGGCCCATGAAGCCGGTCGGTCTGGAAGACCCGCGCACCGGGCAGCGCCCGCACGCGGTGCTACAGCTCCGCCAAGACGACACGGCCGGGCGGCTCTTCAGCATGGTCGGCTTCCAGACCAAGATGACCTACGGAGAGCAGCGCCGCGTCTTCCGCATGATCCCGGGCTTGGAGCATGCCGAGTTCGTGCGCCTCGGCAGCCTCCATCGCAACACCTACATCGACTCGCCCAAAGCTCTGACCGCTGCGCTCACGGTGCAAGGCGGGAACTCGCTGGATTCCACCGCATACCCCACGCAACCAAGCCCACAAATGTCTATCTCTCAGGGAATAGACGAAGAGAGCCCCCACGCCCAGGAATAAATACCGGATCGCGTACAAAAATGGTTGGTGCAGGACGGCAATCCAAAACAAATTTCGGGTGTCGTAGTAATATCTGCGCCAGCTGGTCCGGCCGCCGGATGCGTGATTATGGCCCACAACGGCCCGGCCATCATAGACGATATTCCACCCGCCATTGAGTAGCCGGTAGGA
>PIVZ01000837.1 GCA_003354045.1 bacterium | reverse complement strand
TTCTGAAGTACCTCGTTGGCCATGACCGCCTAGCTCTACATCAACGCCCGAGCCATGGTGAGGGGCGCTGCGATCGGCCGTTCGTCCCTTGTCTCGAAACGGAAACATGTTATCGTTTTCTGCGAGTGGCGTGGCCGAGCCCAGGGAGGGGAGAGCATGATCTCAACGTTCGACGAGTATCCAATCCACCAGACCTCGCAGCCGATAGCGCACCCGGGGAGCAGCGATCTCAACTACTACGACCGTTACTGGTTCGCCGCACTCGACCACGACGGCGAGTTCATGATCGAGATCGCCTTTGGCGTCTACCCGAACCGCCAGGTCGCCGATGCGGCCCTCGGCATCTCCCGCAAAGACGAGAAGCAACATTCGGTGCTTGCCTCGCGGCGCGTGCCGGCCGACCGGGGCGCCGACACCAGCGTGGGACCGATCAAGGTTCACGTGATCGAGCCCCTGCGCACCATTCGAGTCGTTGTCGAAGCGAACGATACCGGAGTAGAGGCCGATCTCACGTTTCGCGCTGCCAACGCGGCCATCGAGGAGCCGGCGATGCTGCAGCACAGGGACGGGCGGTTGATGATGGACACCTCGCGCTTTACCCAGTTCGGCAAATGGGAGGGCTTTGTCGTCGCAGGCGGAAAGCGCACGGAGGTCGCCGCAGCCACCACCTACGGTATTCGTGACCGTTCGTGGGGGATACGACCGATCGGTGAGCCTCAGCCCGGCGTCCCCGGTTCTGCCTTCGAGGTCTTCTGGATCTGGGCGCCGGTTTACTTCGACGACTGCTGTGCGCATTTCGGTGCATTCGAGGATCGCACCGGCCACCGCTTCTATACCAATGCGGCCGTTCTTCCGGTCTACGATACTTCGGCCGACTTTCCGCTGGTGGAAGAGCCCGGTCTCGAGCACATGGCCTCTCTCGATCACGACATCACCTGGGTCAAGGGGACGCGCCGCGCGGCAAAGGTCGAGACAAAGCTGACCTCGCGCAGCGGCGAAGAATACAACATCGAGCTCGAACCGCTGCTGCGCTTCTACATGCAGGGCACCGGCTATCAGCACCCCGAGTTCTGCCACGGCACCTGGCAGGGTGAGCTTGCGGTGAGGGGGGAGTCGTGGGATTTCGCCGACATCGACCCTTTGGAGCCGCGCGGGCTGCACGTTCAGCAACTCTGTCGGGCACGTATGGGGGGCCGCGAAGGTGTTGGTCTGTGTGAGCAGGTCGTCTACGGCCTGCACGGGCCCTCCGGCTTCACGGAGTTTCTAGACGGGGCGAGCTAGACCGGCTTGTAGCTGGAGGAAACCATGGCCTGCGAAACAAGAAAATCATTCTGCCGTATGTGTCAGGCCTACTGCGCCATCGAAGTCGACGTGGAGGACGGCCGCGTGCTGCGCATGCGTGGGGATGCGAGCGACGCGATGAGCGGCGGGTACACGTGCAGTAAGGGCCGGCGGCTTGTCGAACAGATGTACCACGATGAGCGGCTCGCCGGTGCGCGCAAGCGTTCTGCTGATGGCGGATTCGCGCCCGTCGCGACCGAGCAGGCCATCGACGAGATTGCCGAGCGCCTCGGGCGCATCATCGACGAGCACGGCCCGCGGGCCGTTGCCAGCTACAGTGGGACGTTCGCCTACTTCAACTCGGCGACCACGCCGGTCGTGCAGGCGTGGCACAAGGGCATCGGGTCTCCCTCAGTCTATACCAGCCTTACCATCGACCAGCCGGCCAAGGTGTTCGCGGTTGCGCGCATCGGCCTGTGGGCCGGCGGCA
>PIVZ01000836.1 GCA_003354045.1 bacterium | reverse complement strand
CGACTTCTCCCCGCGATGCGGGGAGAAGTCGAAAGCCGCGACTTGACCCCCTCCCTTCAGGCGTGGCGTAGCCCCTTGCCGGTGATCAGCGGAAGATCGAGCGCTGAGAGCAAGCCGGTGGGGGCCGCGCAGACGGCCGGGATGGCGTTGACGATGCGTGTGGCGGTAATGATTACTCCGCCGACGGCATGGTCGCCGTGCTCGTCCTCGAACATGAAGTCGCACTGCATGTCCGGGAAGCCCTTTATCAGCACTCGGTAGCCGCCCTTGCCGGACGGCCACTCGGGCGCGAGGGCGTCGTCGAGCCTGGTTACGTGCTCCACGACCAGTGCGGCCTTGCCCCCGACTATCCCCTGCAACTCGAAGCGAAGCGCGGCCGCCGTGCCCGGCTCGACCGTATGGTCTCCGATCCGGATCGGGCGCTCGGCCGGCCGCCGCTCGTAAACCTCGCGGATCTCGTCGAGCTCCAGCCCCAGACCGTCGGCCAGAAGCCGAACCGTGCCGCCCCAGCCCATCGTCAACACGCCCGGAATGAGCAGCATGGGCGCGTCTTCGAGCGCCCCGCCGAAGCCCATGATGTCGAAGAGGATCTCGGGCCGGTCGTAGGTCGAGTAGTTGATGATCTCCTGAATGCGAATCTCCTCCCAGTGCCCCGACAATCCTGAGAGAGCCAGCGGTAGGAGGTCGTTGGCGAATCCGGGATCGATACCCGATGTGAAGAAAGACGTCCCTCCCTTCTCGCAGGCCGCGGCAAGACGGTCGCGCGACTCGGGAACGAACGTGGCGGGGTGGACCAGGCTGACGACGGAGCACGACACCACGTCCTTGCCGGACTCGAGCAAGCGGCACATTTCCTCTACTGCCTCGTCGGGCCGCGTGTCGCCGGAAGCCGTGTGACAGACGCAGTCGGCCTCGAGTGCGATGATAGCCTCCGCGTCGCGCGTGGCGCGCACACCAGTGGCTGCGCAGCCGCAAAGCTCGCCCGCGTCTTTGCCTTCCTTGTCTTCTCCGTGCACCCAAACTCCGGCGAGCTCGAGCTCCGGATGTTCTAGAATGCAGCGCAACGCGTACTGACCGACGTTACCCGTGCTCCACTGAATCACTCGATAGGCCATTGCATGCTCCTTTAGTGGGTCGATTGCCGCCAGTAAGCCAGACATGGCGGCCTATTTCCACAGGTTCATCTGAGCCCGAACTGGACTGACCAATCTCGGTTTACGGGTCGCCATGCATCGCGTCGGGGCAAAGGCCGCGGTGCAGCATTTGGCCCTAGGGGCAAAATACTGCCCCCAGGGCCTGTCTTTTGGCTGGCCGGGTTCCCGCTTCGATGGCGTCATTTCCCTTGAAGCGGGCCGACTTAGCGTATTCCAGAGCCCCGAGTGAACACTTGGCCTCGAACGTGCTTTGAGAACTGCACGAATGCCGGGGCGAGTCGCCGCCGGGGACACTACTGAACGATCGATGCGCTGCGCTGTCGTACGCTGAGATCGAGGCGCGACAGGCGCGCACATCTACAGAACGGGAGGAAAACCAATGACGCTGAAACCCACGACTTCAGCCCTATCGGTACATCGATCCGCCTCCATGCCCGGCGGATTGGCCAAATGGATACTGAGTGTTGTAGCTGGCATCAAGTCCGGCCTGGGGCTGATCCCGGGTCGCCTGGCCAGGCCGCCGCTCAGGCCGCTTGCCGCAGCTGCCGCCACGGTCTTCATGCTGGCTGCCGCCGCACCGCCTTCGGCCGTCGCCAAGGACCTGCTGGTGGTCAGTAA
>PIVZ01000835.1 GCA_003354045.1 bacterium | reverse complement strand
CCGGAGATGATGCAGAAGACGATGGGCGGGTTCATCTTGCGCAGATCCTCGTAGCCAAGACCGCGTTTGGCGAGCGCGCCCGGTCTCATGGCCTCGATGACCACGTCGGCATCCTTTACCAGGTCGCGGTAGACCTCGGCGCCCTCAGGCTTGCGAAGGTCGAGCGTGACGCTCTTCTTGCCCCTGCTCACGTGGAGGTGAAGCAGCGATACCCCTTCGACAATGGGCCACGTCATCTCGCGGATGTAGTCGCCCGAAGGCGACTCGACCTTGATGACCTCGGCCCCCATGTCGGCCAGATGAGTCGTGATCGCGCCCGGCCCCAGCAAAGAACTCTCGATAACGCGGACTCCTGCCAGTGGGGGGCGGACTGCATTGCTCATTACTCTCTCCTTCGCTCGCGTGTTTGCGCGCCTTACGGCCGCTCTGAAACTCGCGGGTGCTCTCGGCGAGCAGGGGCCTTGGCAGCGGCGCGCAGTCCTTCGGTAGTCGTCTAGCCGTATAATGGAAAGCGGACGGTGGCCAACGTTCGAAACACCGACAAAAACGAAAGCATGGTATTGGTATGACCAATCGCTACGCCGCCGCGGCGACCGGCGACCGGCACCGCCTAGCGCATGACCAGCCGGCGCCCCTTCTCAGAAATCGATCTGGAAGCGCATCTGGACGATGTCGGCCTCGGCGCTGGCTTCCAGCTCCGGATGATCGTCAACGTCGGCCCTGGTGTAGTTGAGCATCACCCGGGTGTTCGGGTTGAGATGCCAGTTGACGCCCACCGTGATGTCGCTGGCCTCGCCTCCCTCTACGAAGGAGTCGTTGAGATCGAGGTGGGAGTAGCGCGCGGCGATCTCGACACCGCCAGTGCCGCCGTCCTTCAAGAAGTTGCTGTTCGGTTTGACCCTCGAGAAAGCTCCCTGCGCAGGTTTGTAGGCGCGGTGCTCACCGGTAAGCCAGTAGCTCGCGAAAACGTACCAGCCTGAGAAGGAGGGGTCGCCCGAGTCGCCGACGGCCTCCAGCCCACCCGAGGAATTCATGTCGGTCTCCACCAGCGTGTACTCGCCCTGCACCGAAAAAGGCCCGTGAACCAGCGCTAGCTCGCCCCCGTAGACCCCGTAGGTGTCTATCATCAGGTCTCCGGTATCCACGACTTTTTCGGCCATGTGCGACTCTGGCCTGGCATCGAAGCCGATCTCCGCGTCGTCGGTGTCCCGGTGGCTGTAACCGAAGCCCACGTGCAGGAATCGGTCGTCTCCCTGCCACCAGGGAAGCCCGGTCACACGGGCCGTCACGCCAAAGGCCTCATCGTCCGTGGTCGCGAAATCGTCGGTCTCGCGGAAGAACCCGGCCGCATAGGTCACACGGTCCTCGGCGCAGGAGTTCTGGAAGCCGATACCGATATTGCGGCCCAGCGCAAAGGCATCGGGAAGACCGCGCTCAAGAAATGTGTTGTATTTACTGCTTGTTAGCTGCTGTAAGCTAAACGGCTCCTTGAAATGGCCGATGCGCAAGGTGCCGAGCCCCGGCAGCTTCTTCAGGCCGAGGTAGACGTCCTTGAAGTCGGCGTCTCCGCCGGCGAAGTCGTACTGGGCCTTGAAGACGACCTGGTCGTATATGGTGCCGGAGACGTACAGGCGCCCACGGCGAATCTCGGTTCCGTCATCGAACTCGCCCGTGGCGGCTTCTAGCTCGTCGTCCACCGAGTAGAATGCCCAGTCGTTCTGAATACGACCGCCGACCTTGAGCTTGAACTGCCCGTCCGCGCTGTCCATGCGGA
>PIVZ01000834.1 GCA_003354045.1 bacterium | reverse complement strand
CGCCAGGGCTAGAGACTCAAGCGTGGCTGTCGGTCTGCCGCAAACGCACGAAAAGAGCGACGAGCTCGGCCAGCGAGCCCACTTGCATCTTGTGCATGGCATGCCCGCGATGAGCCTCGACGGTCTTGTCGCTCAGGCCGAGCTCGGCCGCGATGACCTTGTTGGCCTTGCCCGCAACGACCAAATCCAAGACCTCGCGCTCGCGCGGCGTGAGCAGCGCCATCCGCTCTCGGGCCTCCTTCAGTGCTCGACCCTTCTTGCGGCACTCGAGGTCGAGCTCGAGGCACTCCTGGACCTTGTCTATCAACTCCTGATCGTGGAACGGCTTCTCCAGCAAATCCACGGCACCGGCCTTCATCACCGCCACCGAACTCTGGACATCCCCGTGCCCGGTGATGATGATCGTCGGAATACTCATGCCCGCATGGTTGAGCCGCTTTTGTAGCTCAACACCGCTCATGCCGGGCATCCGTACGTCCAGAACGAGACATCCAGGCCGGTCCTGGTCGCAGGAATCTAGGAAGCGTTGCGCAGTTTCGTAACCTTCGACCTTCAGCCCCACCGAGCTGAGGAGGAACGCGATCGACTCACGCACAGACTCGTCGTCGTCAACGACGAACACGGTTGCGTCATCGGCCATCGTCATCCTGCGCAGGTGCAAGCGGCAGCGTAAACGTGAACGTCAGGCCGCAACCTCCGTTCTTGCTGGCCCACAACCGCCCGCCATGCGATTCGATGATGGAACGGCTGATAGAAAGCCCCAGGCCGAGGCCCTCTCGTTTGCTGGTGTAGAAAGGCTTGAACAGTGGCTCCAGATCGTCTTGCTCGACTCCCGTACCGGTGTCGCTCACCTCCACCCGCAATTCATCGCTCAGCCGTCGCACTGCCACATTCAGTTCCCGCCTGCCCTCGACGGTACACAGCATGGCCTCCAGACCGTTGCGCAGGAGATTGAGAATGACTTGTTCGATCTGCACTCGATCGATCCACACCTTTCCGAGCGTACGCGCGCCGTCGCACCTCAGAGTCACGCCGTGCAGTGCGGCGTCCGATCGCAGCAAGCTCAGCGAGTCGTCCACCAAATCGTCCATTGCCGTCCATTCGCGCTGTGGCTCCCCCTTGCGGGCATAGGCCCTCAGGCGCCGTACCACCTCACCGGCGCGAATCGCCTCGGCGGAGACCTTTTCGATTGCGTCCAGGAGTTCCTCGTGACCATCACCGTCGGCCCTCAGCCGCCGCTCACACCCGCTGGCAAACCCTCGGATCGCAGTGAGCGGCTGATTGAGCTCGTGCGCAATCCCCGCCGCCATCTCCCCCATCGTGCTCAACCGCAACGCGTGAGCCAGCTCTGTCTGTAGGCGCGAAAGCTCGAAGACATTGGCGAACATCTCGGCCGCAAGCCGGAGCAGGGCGATTGTGTTTTCCGACCAATGCTTCGCGCTGCTGAGTGACGTCAAGCAGAGCACTCCGATCAGCCCCTCTCCGCCGACCAGCGGCACACCTATGAATGAGCGGATGCCTTCTTTCTGGAGGGCAATGCGCTCAGCCGTGGCATGGGGCCCGAGACTGGACACGTCCGATACGTGTATGACCTTGCCGCTGACCAATTGCTCGAGCGCCCACGCAAACGGTGCGGCGGCGAGATCTCGCAGCGGACCGCCCGCGCGTTGCATGCCTGCAGCACACCATTCATACGCGTTGCCGAGCACGCTGCTGTCCGAGCCGAAGAGAAAGATCTGGCTCCTTTCCACTTGGCCCGCCTTGCCCAGCTCTTCCAG
>PIVZ01000232.1 GCA_003354045.1 bacterium | reverse complement strand
CAATGGGACCCGGTCAAGGAAGAATTTGTCGGCGACCCCGAAGCCAACCGGCTGCGCTGCCGGGCGATGCGTGAACCTTGGGTCATATGACCCGACATGAACCAGTTGCGGGCGCCATAGAGCTCGTCTTCTTCGGTGATCTCGAAGCCGAACCGTCTGTAGAGGCGGACGTTCTCCAGCTTGTCGGTTTCCAGGTAAGCGGCGCCGCCATGTTCGTCTACCCTTTCGCAGAAGCGAGTGAGTAGTGCGCTGCCTACCCCGCGTCCTTGCGCCTCAGGTGCGACGGCTACGGGTCCGAGGTGCCAGTGGGGTTTCTTCGGGTCGTGGGACGCCCAGTTGCCGCGCCATTTCGCCAGACGCGGCAGAACGCCCTTTACCGCCATGAACATGGCTGGAAGCATCTTCAGGCTCTGGGCGGGGGTCGTCTGGCAGCGGGGCCACTCGACCAGGCCCGTCACGCCCGCGATCCTTCCTTCCTGTCGCGCTACCAGCACCTCCAGGGGAGCGTGCTCGAGGATGACCGCGAACATGGCTACATGGCGACGCAGCTCCTCTTCGCCGTGGCCTCGAAAGACCGCCACATGCGTCGGATTGGTGACGAAGGCGGCGCCCAGAACACGCGCCGCCTGCGGAATCTCACTGCGCTCGAGCCTGCCGATCTCCGCCTGTTCCATTCGACTATCCTAGAGGACACGCGGCCAAGTGACCATTGCCATATCCCGCAGGCCGGGCCCAGGCTGAGGTTTTGGCTCGATCCCACGGCTTCATCTGGCGTACGATTGCCGTCTTCGCGGCCGGCGCTCGCCGATACGCAGGTTCAGACTATCTGGAAGGGCGCGACGTAGGAGAAGATCATCGCGTAGTGAGCGGCGCTACCGGCTACCACGAAGATGTGAAACACCTCGTGATACGAAAAAGTGCGGGGCCACAGATGCGGCCGCTTGGTAACATAGAAGACAGTGCCGACTCCGTAGAGGAGCAAACCGGCAACCAGCAGCGTAACCGCCGCCAGTGGTAGACGCTGGGCCAGTGGTGCAAGCAAGACGAGGCCGAATGCGCCCTGGATGATCTGCATCGTAATCGAAGGCCAGTGCCTGAGCTTCCGCAGCAGCGTCTTCTCGAGGATGCCGACGAGAGCGATGCCCCATACGACACCGAGGACCGTCAAACGCTGTGTGTCCTCGAGGACGATGAACGCGATCGGCGTGTAGGTCCCGGCGACCTGGATGTAGATCATCGAATGGTCGAGCCGCTGCATGCGGTCGTGCCATTTCTTGCGCCATGGAATCGAATGGTAGAGACCGCTTACGGTGTACAGTGTGACCATGCCCAGCACGAAGACGAGTAGCACGAGCTGCCGCGAGGGCTCATCTGGACTGCGCAGCCACAGGAACACTCCTCCGACGACGGCCGCCAGTGCTGCTGCGCCATTGAGAAACCCGCGGACGGGGTTTTCCATCTTGCCGAGAGTCCGGCGCTCGAATTGTGGGTGCATGGTCGCGGGAGGCTATGGGAACACGCGGGCAAAGCAATGGAATGCGGTCAGATAATTCCCCAGACGATCAGATGGCGGTCGCTGCTTTGCCGAACCTCCAGGTGGGGGAGGCCGGACGCGGTTAGCTGCGAGCGCACCTCGTCCACGCTGTAGGAGGCCAGGAGCGAATTATAGAAGTCGTGCTTGAGCACTTCCGGCTCGTTGCCCGAGTACTGCTCGACGAGATGGCGCGCTTGCTCGCGGCTCTCGGGGCGCAGCAGATCCATGACGAACACGGGTCCGCCGGCTCGCGACCAACGACGCACAGAGGTCCAAAGCACTGTTGGTTCTGCAAGGTGGTGCAACAGGGCGTTCGAAAAAACGAGATCGTAGTGCTCTCGCGGCGCGTCACCGTTGGGCAGATAGCACTCGATGAGCCGGACCCGGTCCGAGAGCCCCGACCGCAAAACTTCCTCGTGGCCGAAACGGAGCATTGCCGCCGACCCATCGAGGCCGTCCACCGTCCACGACGGAAAGGCGCGCGCGAATCTCCGGCTGATGTCGCCCGGGCCGCAGCCGAGGTCCGCGGCCGCGCCGCTGGCTGGAAGGTCGGGGAGACATTCGGCGAGAAGCTCGATGCAGTGGTTATGGGGCTCCGCGAAGTCGGCCTCGGCGTAGGCTTTGGCCTGTGCCTCTTCGTTCATGAGCTCGGACTCTGGCGTTCGTTTCATCCGTCGAGTTGCAGTGAAGACTTTGGCGGCTGCGCGATCGCGTGAAACGTGCGTCGTGTGGTGCCGGGCCGCCTCGCGCCGTCGGACCGCGGAGCCGGTTGCGCCCGTCGAGCAGTGCCGCCTATTCGTCGTCGCCCTTGCGCGAACGGGCCACCGCCTCCCCGAGCTGCGCGCGCACACGCCCTCCGGAGACCGCCATCACGATCGAGAGAACCGCGCCTACTTCATCTTCGTTGATGCCCTCTGCCTTGGCCACGCCAAGGTAGTACTCCATTCAAGGGGAGCACCCGAGCGCCATGGCCGAGGCTATGTGAAGGAGCAACGTCGTCTTGGGCGCGAGGATGTCGTTGTAGCGCGCGGTCTTGTAGAACTCATTGAAAGCATCGTTCTGCTTTTTCGGAAGCATGGGCTCCTCCTTCTAGGCAGTCCGTAGAACCGTCCCCATAGTACGCGACAGTGCACGCTACAGCGAAGCGCCGAAAGTGCACTGCCCCCAGGCCTTCCCAGCCGCAATCGCCGGGCCAGCGGCCCTACCGGGGGCGTACGGCTCGGGCCCGCTGCGAAGCTCGCTTGGCAGTCGAACTTCGCGGCCCGAGCTCCTCACGGATTACCCGCCTGAGCGTGTCTTCCAGGCTTCCAGAACGACCCTCGACGTACTCACGCAGGGCCTGATTGATGAAGCTTTGGTAGTTACCGCCTCCGGCCGCGTGTACCTGCTCGCGAAACCAATCGAGGATGTCCTGGTCTATTCGAATAGTGATCCGTGTCTTGCCGGGAGATACGGGCGCCACCGAGCCACGTTTGCCCTTGCTGAAATCGTATTCCTTCTTCACGCGACTAGCCCCTGTAATACGCGCGTTCGCGACCGGTTGCCTTGCGAGCCGAGATGACGCGTATGCGATCTTGTCGCCATACGTACACGACGATTAGAATCCGTCCCAAAGTGTCGCTTCCCATCGTCACGAATCGTTCTTCCTCTGGATTGTCGTCGGTGATCGTCAGGGCCGTGCCGTCGAAAAACACTGCCGTTGCATCGGCAAAGTCGATGCCGTGCTTGCGTCCATTGCCTCTGGCCTTGCGTTCGTCCCACTCGAAGTCCACTCAGACAGAGTATGTACACATGTGCATACTAACAACGCCACGGATGGCATACAAGTGCAGTCCGCCTGCCTGGCCGGAGTGGATCGGTCAGTCGTCGACGGTGATCTCGCCCGTGCCGGCCCGCGCGGGCCGAGCTTTCCCGCGAGAGTGTCCGCTGATGGAACCTGGCCTCAGTGTGGCAGGGCGAACGCCACCAGCGAGTCCCCGAGCGTGGTTTGCGCTCGGCCGTGGCCGCCGGCGGCGATCACCACGTACTGGCGGCCTTCTGCCGTGTAGGTCATCGGGGTTGCTTGCCCTCCGGCGGGCAGGCGCGCCTTCCATAGCTCTTCGCCGGTGTCGAGGTCGAAGGCGCGAAAGTAATCGTCCATGGCGGCGGCGATGAACACCAGTCCACCCTCTGTGATCACAGGACCGCCGAGGCTCGGTACGCCGAGCTTGATGGGCAGGGGCAGCGGGGCGAGGTCACGCACGGTGCCGAACGGGACCTGCCAGAGGATCTCACCACGGTTCATGTCCACCGCGGCAAGGGTTCCCCAGGGCGGCTTTACGCATGGCAGGCCTATCGGCGACATGAAGAGCTCACGCCACATCGCAAACGGCGTGCCGTCTTGCGGCGAGATCTCCTTGCCGGGGTTCGCGCGGCGGGTTGCCTCCCACTCTTCGCGTGGGAACAGGCGCACGATCCACGGTATTTCCATCATGTTTGCGACGAGCACGCGGCGCTCAGGGTGGATGGCGACACCTCCCCAGTTAACGCCTCCGCCGTTGCCGGGAAACATGAGAGAGCCTTGCAGCGTGGGCGGCGTGTAGATGCCGTCGTTGCGCAGCTCGGCGATGCGTTGCTTGCATGCGCGCTTGTCGAAGAACGCGATGCCCCAAGCGTCGTCCTCCGTCATGCGGTGTTTCACCAGCGGAGGGGGCCGCAGAGGGAATGGCTGCGTGGGGGAGAGCTTCTCGCCGGGGGCGCCGTTTTGCGGAACGGGGCGTTCCTCAACCGGGAAGACGGGCTTACCGGTCTCGCGGTCGAGCACGAAGATCAAACCCATCTTGGTTGCCTGCACGACGACGGGGATTTCCCGGCCGTCGCGGACGACAGTGCTAAGCGTCGGCTGGGCCGGGACGTCGTAGTCCCAGAGGTCCTGGTGTACGGTCTGAAAGCTCCACACCACCTCGCCGGTACCGCCGCGCAAAGCCACAACCGAACTTCCGTAGTAGCTCATCTCCGGAAAGGCGCCGCGCCAGTAATCGGGCGACGGGTTGCCGGTGGGCACAAACACCAGGTCGCGTTCTTCGTCCACGGACAAGGGCGCCCAGGCATTCGGCGTCCCGAGCGCGTAGCCGGCCTCGCTAACGTTGCTCTCGTTTGCGACGAAGCCGGGCGGGGCCGCGTCCCACGCCCAGCGCAAGGCTCCGGTGCGCGCGTCGAAGCCGCGAACGACGCCGGAGGGTGCATCGACGCGTTGATTGTCGCCGACGGCGCTCCCGACCACCACGACATCGCCCACCAGTACCGGCGGCGAGGTCATCTGGTACTCACCCTGCCAGCGCTGCTCGCCGGCCGCCGGGTTGAGGTCGATCTCGCCTTCGTTGCCGAATCCTGCGCACGGTCGTCCCGTGGCGCCGTCCAGAGCTATCAGGCGACCGTCGTTGGTGGCTGTGAAAAGAGTCCGCCGGCATGCCTGCCCGTCTGCGCGCTGAGGGTCTGTCCAAGCCTCTACCCCCCGGCAGATGAGCTGGTTGGCATAGCGGCCCGATACATCGATCTTCGGGTCGTAGCTCCAATGCTCGGCGCCGGTAACCGGATCGATCGCGATCACGCGATTCATCGGCGTACAGATATATAGGACACCGCCGACCAGGATCGGCGTGTTCTCGTAGGCCGTGGTCGAGCGAATCTCTCCCTTGCCGTCGGAAACGTCACCCCCGTGATGAGTCCAGACGATTTCTAGCTGAGAGACGTTCTCACGGGTGATCTGCCCGACGTCGGAATAACGTTGTCCGCCGGCGTCGCCGCCGTAGTGCGGCCACTCGCTGGCCTGCCTCGGCCTGGCCTCGCCGATTGCGCCCGGGTCGGGGACCGAAGTGCATCCCGCAACGAGCAGGGCCACGAAGACCAGTGCGACCCGGAGTCCTGCCACGGGGGTCGGCGCGACCGAGAGTAAGGCGGCGGAGCTTCGGTCCGCTCCGGCTGCGATGGTACGTCGCACGTGGTTTCTCAGCCTAAGAAGGACAGTCGTCACCGTCGGCCTACTTCACGACTCCGCATGCCATGCGCGCACCGCCGCCACCGAGCTTGGCCGGTTCGTCAGAGTAGTTGTCGCCGCCGGCGTGGATCATTACTGAACGCCCCTGCAGGTCGGCCACCTTTATTCGCGGCGCCAAGACGGGGTGAGAGGCGTTGCCTTCGGCATCGGCGTAAAGCGTCGGCAGGTCGCCGAGATGACCGTCACCGTAAGGGCCGGCGTGATGCCCGGCACTTGCGGGGTCGTAATGCCCGCCGGCCGCCAACCCGGAGACAGCGGTGCCTTCTTTCTCGGCAGGGCCGCAGTCCGGGTTCTGATGTGCATGAAACCCGTGCAGGCCGGGCGTGAGGCCTGTGAGGTCGGGCGTCAAGACAGTGCCGAACTCACCGTCTTCGGCCTTGACGGTGCCGATGGATTCGCCAAGCCCCTCGGGCGTCAGTAAATGCATCGCTACCTCGACTGATTCGGCGCTTGCCGGCGCCGGACTTACCAAGGTGATGATCGCAACGGTCGCAAACAGTGTTCTCATTGAGTGCACTCCTTTTCAGCGTGGGAACGAGAAGGTTTGCCAATATTCGAGCAAGAAAATAATCGGTAAGCTTCCGCTGCGGATTGTACTCATCCTCCGTTGGCCAGAGCAAGGGTCGAGTACGCGAGGCCCTACGGGCCTACTCCGCGGGGCAGATTAGCTCGATAGGTTTGCCGACGGCCTTCATCAAAGCCTTGAGCGCATCGGTCACATTGGTCATGCCCGAGGAATCCACATCGCACGTTGTCGGCGGACAGGGGCCACCTCCCACTGCGCCTTTGAGAATGCCGAGCGCGTCGGTCACGGTGATGTTCTCATCGCCGTTGAAGTCGCCGCACAGGGCGGCCAGTACTTCCAGCGAAAACACCCGCGCCTTTATCTGGGACGCATACTGGCCGACCTCGTCGTGCCAGGCCACGAGAAAGGAGCTGTTGCCCGCCGTGGCTACTTCCGGCCTTACCCAAGGATTGCCGACCGGTGTCTCACTTATCGGAAAGTCCGCGCCGACCGCATCACGCCGGTTATCGAAGTGGCGGCCGACGATGTTCGCGGTGCCCCTGTTGTATTGATAGCCGGACCAGGAGACAACGAAATGGCCGTTCGGGAATGACGACACGCTCGGGTAGGTGTTTTCCTCGGTCGTGCTGTGGTTCACCTGGAACTCGGTTCCCACGGCGTCTCCCGCCGAGTCAAAGCGTAGGCCGTCTATGTTCATACTGTAGCCGCCGTAGTACTGGGTGTCCGAGCGCCAGGCGATTACCACCTCGGCGCCGTCAAGTGCTGTCAAGTCCGGCGTCACCTGGTGTCCCTGGACAGTACTGTTCACGTCAAAGTCCCATCCGACGGGCGTTCCCGAGGAGGCGAACCGCCTCGCGAAGATGCCGAAGCCGTCGCCATCCCGGCCTCCCGAGAAATAGTTGCCATCTTCCCAAACGACCACGACTGAATTGCAGATTGTCCGCAATGAAGGCGTACATAAGCAAAACCTGTACCTGGCGGAAGGAGCCGCTCAGCAGGCCATCCAGAAAATCTGGAACATATCCCGCTCCGATCCCTACCAGTTGCTGGACAGATCGCCGGCATGGCTCAACGACGATACAGTTAACATGATGGATCTCGGCAACTGGGACAGCGATGGGGTTGATGAAGATGATGCT
>PIVZ01000833.1 GCA_003354045.1 bacterium | reverse complement strand
TGGTGGAGGCGTTTTTGAAAGGGGTAACTATTTGAGGAAATACGGCAAGTACTGCATCGAGAAGTTGATTATGAAATTGAGGCCGAAACCACGCGGGAAATAGGCAGCCTGTTGCGTAATGATGACCGTTTTATCGTACCCAGGGTATACAGCGAGTACTCTACAAAGCGGGTTCTGGCAACCTCCTATGAAGAGGGTTACGTTGTTAATTCCAAGGAAGTCGCAGCGTTCGAGCAGGCGCCGTTGCCGGCCTACGGGTGGATATCGAGAACTCCATCGTGAGCATGCCGAGTCCTGTCCCCGGGGGCTACATGGCGATGGCCGAGAACGGGCTCGGCGGCAAGCTGCTCGATCATTTCCTGCGCAACGTGGCCTTTGCCAACGATGCGCTTACCGACCATTCGACCGTGGACATGTTCTCCAGAGTTGACGAGGCCGTCGCGGCCGAGCCGGCCGGTTCAGGAGACCTTCTCTTTCTTCCCTGGCTGACCGGCGCCCAGTGTCCGGTGTTCGACCCCAACGCCAGGGGAGGCTTCCTCAACATGTCGCTGGAAACTACCCGCGCCCGCATGGTCCGTGCCGTTCTCGAGGGCGTCACGTTCAACCTGCGCTGGCTGCTTCCCGCCGTCGAGCGGTTCTCCGAGCGCGACTTCGGCGAACTTCACTTTGCCGGCGGCGGCGCCGTTTCCGATCAGTGGTCGCAGATTCTTGCCGACATCATGGATCGACCGGTCTCGCAGCTGGCCGATGCGCTGCACGTGAACACTCGGGCGACCGCTTTCCTGGCCTTCGAACAGCTCGGCATGGTCGATATGGAGGAGATCTCCAACCTGTGCCCCATCAAGCAAGTGTATGAGCCGAAGCCCGAGAACCGCGCCGTCTACGACAGGCTCTTCGAACAATTCGTGGCCGCCTACGAGCGCAACGCTCCGATATTCGCGGCGTTGAATGGTTGAAATGATGGAGCGTGGGCAAATCAAAGAACTTCTCGCCTTTGCCGTCGAGCTAGTGGAGGCCGCCGGCCCGATTGCACTCGAGTACTTCAGACGGCCGCTAGACGTGACGGACAAATCGGGCGGCGTCTGGTTCGATCCGGTCACACAGGGGGATCGTGAGATAGAGAGCTTCCTACGCGCGGAACTCGTCCGTCGTTTCCCCGAACACGGCATCATCGGAGAAGAGGAAGAAGATCGCGAGGCCGAGGGCTCCATCAACTGGGTAATAGACCCCATCGACGGGACGCGTGCCTTCATGAGCGGCATGCCGGCCTGGGGTATCCTGCTCGGTCTCACGGACGGCGATGCGTGTCTGGCCGGAGTGATGCACCAGCCATACATCGGCGAGACATTCTTCGGCAGCGCAGAGGGAGCGCGCATGAGACGGGCCGGCGATGAAGTCGAGCTTCATACGAGCGCGGTCGCGGAGCTCTCTTCCGCCACGCTGTACGCGACACACCCGGAGATGTTCTTTACCGAAGAGAGCCGCGAGGCCTTCGACCGGGTCGCCGCGGCCTGCCGTCTGATGCGCTACGGCGGCGACTGCTACTCCTACTGCCTTTTGGCAATGGGACAGATCGATCTGGTGATCGAAAACGGCCTCCAGCCCTACGACATCATCCCTTTGATACCGATCATCGAAGGAGCCGGCGGCATAGTTACCGACGGCCAAGGCGGCCCTGCCAACGAAGGCGGACTGGTCGTAGTGGCCGCGAACGCGAAACTACACGAGCAAGCTCTCGAGCTCATGAACGCAAAGGCGTGAGGGAACATTCCATGGCAGAAGACAG
>PIVZ01000231.1 GCA_003354045.1 bacterium | reverse complement strand
ACGAAGCCTGCCTTCGCTTCCCCGGGCTTCGCGCACAGCGCTGCGATGTCGGCGTTGCCGCCGATCGGCAGCAACTCTTCGAATCGCTCACAGCCCAAGGGCTAACCGTCAACGTACTCATCAACAACGCGGCGTGTATGCGCCCCTACGATTTCAGCGAGCCTAACACCCTCGACGTGGAGGGGCTGCACCACGCAACACCGGAGGATTGTATCGATGAAACTGAAAACTCTACGAAAGGGGATGGGCCATGCGCTGATGATCGGCGCTATCATGGTCGCACTGACTGCCACAGAGGCACGCTCGGATACCACCTCGGTGTTCGTGAGCGGCAAGAGCAGTCTCTACAACGACTGGCTCTTCCCGGCCGGGGGCAACACCTTCGACGCGACCCCGGTGCCCGGTCTCGAGGCCTGCAACGGCGGCAGCGTGAGCATCGTCGCCGCCGGCTGCGCGATCGATGCCGGCTCCAGATGCACCGATGCCAACGGGCTTTCTTCTAACTTCCGCGGCCTGCGGGTGTATTCGCTGATTGGTGCCTGGAGTACCAGCCCGACACAGATGACCGCGGCCGCAGCGGCCAGCTCGGCGTTCTTCATCGGCAGGTCGAACACCATCTTCGCTCCCGCCGGTGCCGGCCCTTACTATCTGTTCATGGGTGACAACGACGGCATCTTCAGGGACAACGGCAGGGGATACACGGTGTCCTTGACCTGGTCCGATTCGTGTATCACGGACGCAGACGGCGACGGCGTCGCCGACGGTGAGGACAACTGCCCTGACGTTCCCAATGCGGATCAGGGCGACAACGACAATGACGGCGTCGGAGATCTGTGCGACCTTTGTCTGGGCGACGATGACAGCGGCGACACCGACGCCGATTTCGTGTGTGACAACACGGACAACTGTCCCGGCGACGCAAACACCGATCAGGCGGATGCCGACAGTGACGGTATCGGCGACGTGTGTGAGGCAGACACCGACGAGGACGGCACAATCGACGACCTCGACAACTGCCCGCTCGATTTCAACCCCGACCAGGGTGACTCGGATGGCGACAGCCTCGGGGACGTCTGCGACCCCGACGACGACAACGACGGCGTCACCGATGATATAGACAACTGCCCGCTGATCCCGAACCTCGGTCAAGACGATTTCGACGGCGACGGCCAGGGCGATGCGTGCGACGGCGACGATGACGGCGACTTCGTCCTCGACGAGGACGACCTGTGCCCGAGGACGCCACTCGACGTGCCGATCAACGACGACGGATGCAGCGGCACGCAACTCGTCGGGCTGGCCTGCTCGGACTACGACCCGTGTGGGTTCCGCAACCACGGACAGTACGTGAAGTGCATCACGCATGCGGCCAACGCTGCGCGCGACGCCGATCTGCTGACCAACAGGGAGCGAGCCGCGGTAGTGCGCGCCGCCGCACACACTCACTGCGAATAGCCCGCAAGGGGGCTGGGGGCTCGGTCGACACATCTGCGACCGAGCCCCCGCTTCATGATGAATCCATCGCAAGCCAAGGCCGGCACGAGAGTCTGGATCGCGCTTCGACGCGGCTGCGTTTCCGCATGCCTGCTTGTTGCCACCGGGGCCGGGTCCCCGGCGATCGCCGACGAGGTGATGGGCATCGAGATCGAGGTTGGCGCGGACCAGACTGCGACGCTGATCGGCAACGCGGACTCGTTAAAGACCGCGGTCGAAGAGCTGTGCAAGCGCGGGCGCGTCTCGCTTCTGGCCTACGATGCCGAGGACCGTCCGTTCAGAGCCAGGTATGACCAAATTCCCCTGGACCGCCTGCTCGAACGACTGTTCAGCGCGGAGAGCTACATGGTCGGCATGCACGCCGACGATGATGGCGACACGCGAATCGCATGGCTGCGCGTGAGCGGACGGGCGGGCGAGAAATCTGCGTCGCCACCTCGAGTAGCTGCAAAGGAGAGCTTGGCCCAGCCCACCGATTCAGCACTCGATGGCGGCTCAGTCTCGCCGGGCGGCCTTGTCGTGTTGATTCCGGCAGGGCTCGACGACGCCGATCCGCACACGCGCAGCCAGGCCGTCGGCCAACTTGTCGAACGTCTCGAATCCGACGATGGCTCCTATCAGGCTTTTCTCGAAGCTGATCCCGCCGACATCGCAAACAGACTTGCCGGCAATCCGCACGGGCGAGAGGTCATGACGGCGACTCAGCGCTCTCTGAGCGACACCGCCTTGCGGCGCCAGCTCTCGATGATCAACCGCGAGCTCGCCCGCCGCCAGCAGCCCGACACCTACGTCGAGCGGCGAAGTAATCTCACCGAGAGCAGGTAAGCTCGCTCCAGGCCGATTCCCGCTTGTCAATCTTCGTCGGGGATTGGCGCCAGCATCTTGGGAATGAGGAAGGCCGCCCAGGTAATTGTCGCGGCCAGGAACAGCACTGCCGCCACGGCCATCCACTCGAAGAAGCGTGCACGATCGAACTCCATGAGCGCACGTGGGACCATCGTGAGTACCGTGAAGAATCCGATCACACCTACCTGCCACGGTCTGCCCTGCAGCATCGCAGCGTAGCCGCCGTGGCCCAGGGTGACCTGGGTGCTCACTGCGAGCGCGAGCAGGGCGAAGCCACCGAGAAAAGTCACATGCAGCCCGGCTTTGAACTGTTCCGGGAAGACCGCCGCCATCAAGTAACCCGCCGGCAACATCCAGGCCGATAGCCAGATCAGCCGGCGAGTCCATCCCGGCGTCGTCGGCAGCCGCCAGAGCTGCACACTGCCGAGGAGTACGGCGAGTACGACGCCTGCGCGGATCAGCATACCGAGCGGTAACGAGGACGTCACTTCGATCCAGAAGCTCGCCGCCAGAATTGCCGCACAGAGCGCATGGGCCGCCAGCGCCATGCGGTCGCGCATGGTGGGTGTCGTGTCCGGTGGAGGCTGGCCACGCGTCATCAACGGTATCGCCAGGCCGCCGACTCCGAGCACCAGAGAGATGAACATCCCCTGCAGGAGCAGGCCGCGGCCGAGGTTGTGAATCCAGAAGTACCCCTCTTCGAGCAGAGCGTACGATCCGGTCATCAACGCGCCCGCCATTCCCATCAGCAACGCGACGGGGATCCACAGGAAGCAGTTGGGAGGGCGCCTGCCCGCCACGCTCGAACGGAAGCGGTTCACCACGAAGGAAATGATCATCACCGCCAGTACCAGCCACGAGACCTGGGAGAGCAGCCAGTGCTCGTACCAACCGGCAACGGTTGTCAGGACAGGGGCAGCCAATCCGACCGCGATCTGCCAGGTGGCCGCGGGACCGGTGTCGGTGCGCCGCGGAATCATCGTGAGCAGGAAACCGACCGCGAAGCAGGTGAGAAAGCCCTCGATCTGGGCCATGGCGTGGAAAACCGGACGGTAGTCCTCGAGGTAGCCGGTGGCGTGAAGAAGCCAGTGGCCGACCGCCGCCCATGTGAGCGCTACACCGAGAGGAAAGAGCAGTAGGTAGGGCTCGTGGCGCCACCTGGGGAGGTCCGCGCCAGCGTCACCGCCGCTCATATGTTGGGTAGGGTCGGTCATGGGTTGTTGTCAGGCCAGAACGGTGACTCATTTGCGCCGAAAACGGAACCCCAGACGATGAGAACGGGGAATTGGCCATGCACTGTAACGCCGAGACCAGGCCAGGCGTCCAAGAGACAGATGCCTTTCGCCAGATAATCGGAGTGCCGGGCGGGGGCAGTCCCCGAGTCCTCGCCGCGGAAGACGGCGGATGGCAAGCCAAATCGAGACGGAGTGGGCAAATGCAAGAGATTTCAAATGATGAGATTTGCGCCGGCCAAAACACCTCGGATGAGAACCCGGGAGGCGCTGCCGCTCGACGGCACCGGGGTTGCTGGTCTCCCTGCCACAGAAGCGACAGCAGGGATGCGGTCGGCTGGGCCGCCATCTTCATCTGGGCCGGGCTGGTATTGCTCGCCGAGACCACAGGCTACGCGCGCAACTTCGCATCGTGGGACGGTTGGGCGGTATTCCTCACCGGAGCCGGATTGATCATTCTGACCGGAACGTCGATCCGTATGCTCCAGTCGCCACGCGAGAGGCCCGCTCGCGCATGTGGGTTGGTGTTCGGATTGGTCCTGCTGAGCATCGGTCTCGGCGATACCATAGCGTGGCTGTGGCCGCTGCTGCTGCTCGGCCTGGGCCTGACCATCCTGCGAGGAGCGCTCGCCCACCAGCCGTAGCCGCAACTGCTACGCTTGGCGTCTCCGGTGCCGCCCAGCCGATAGATCTTTCCTATCGCCAAAGGGCGATAGCAACGGTTCATCTTCCAGGTACTGGAATCGACTGCGCAACTCGAAGGATGTAGGTTTCTTCCATTACAACCCGTTCACCGGGCTTCCAAAGTCCGTACCCGAACGGGGCTCATGTCTCCACCACGACTCACGGAGGAAAATCTAATGAGCAACGCCTTACCCGAGGACACCTGCCTGCGAGGGGGCAGGCTGCTTCACGATCCGCTGCGCAACAAGGGCACGGCTTTCACCGACGAGGAGAGAGACGCGCTCGGCCTGCGTGGGCTGCTCCCGCCGCGCGTTCATACTCAGGATCTGCAGGTGCAGCGTGTACTCGAGAACGTCCGTAACAAACCCGACGACCTCGATCGCTACGTCCGCCTGATCGGCCTGCAAGACAGGAACGAGTGCCTTTTCTACCGCGTAGTGATGGACAACATCGAAGAGATGATGCCCATCATCTACACACCGACCGTTGGTAGGGCCTGCGAGCGTTATGGGCATATCTTCACGCGCTCACGAGGGCTCTACATCTCCATCGAGGACCGGGGACGCGTAGCCGAGGTGCTGCGTAACTGGCCCCACCGAGAGGCACGGATCATCGTCGTCACCGATGGCGAGCGCATCCTGGGTCTGGGCGACCTCGGCGTGGAAGGGATGGGAATCCCGGTCGGCAAGCTTTCCCTGTACACGGCGTGCGCCGGCATCCATCCGATCCACTGCCTGCCGATAACGCTGGACGTGGGAACCAATAACGAGAGACTGCTAAACGACGAGCTGTACCTCGGAGCGCAGCATCGCAGGGTGCGCGGAGCCGACTACGACGCCTTGATCGAGGAGTTCATCGAGGCCGCACAGGAGGTCTTTCCCAACATCGTGATCCAGCTCGAGGATTTCGCCAACGTCAACGCTTTCAGGCTGCTGGCCGAGTACCGCGACAAGGCCTGCCTGTTCGATGATGACATTCAAGGAACGGGCGGCGTCGCATTGGCCGGCCTCTACTCGGCGTTACGGATCACCGGGCAGCGGCTTTGCGACCAGAAGATACTGTTCCTCGGCGCCGGCGAGGCGGGGATAGGCATTGCCGACCTCATGGTCGCTGCAATGGCCGATGAAGGACTGTCCAGGGAGCAGGCCCGTCGACGGTGCTGGTTCGTGGACTCCAAGGGCCTGGTCGTCGCCAGCCGCGACGGGCTGGCCGAGCACAAGCTGGCATACGCGCACGAGCATGCGCCGGTGGCGGATTTCCTCTCGGCGGTCGAGGCTCTCGAACCGACGGCGATAATCGGTGTTTCCGGTCAGCCCGGGGCATTCACCCGCGAGACGGTCGAAGCAATCGCAAGGATCAACGAGCGGCCGATAGTGTTCGCGCTCTCCAACCCGACCTCCAAATCCGAATGCACCGCCGAGCAGGCCTATGGCTGGAGCGAGGGGCGGGCGATATTCGCCAGCGGCAGTCCGTTCGACCCCGTGACCGTCGGCGGCCGGACCTTCGTCCCGGGGCAGGGCAACAACGCCTACATCTTTCCCGGAGTCGGCCTCGGCCTGATCGCCAGCGAGGCCCGGCGCGTAACCGACGAGATGTTCTTCCAGGCGGCCAAGACTCTGGCCAGCGAGGTTTCCGAGGAGGACCTCGCGCTCGGCCGGGTGTACCCTCCCCTGACGCACATCCGCGAGGTATCGGCACTGATCGCCGAGGCAGTCGCCGACGCGGCATTCAGAAGCGGCCTGGCCCGACGCGAGAGACCGGCCGACCTGCGCGCCGACATCAAGGCACAGATGTTCAGTCCCGAGTATCCGAACCGCGCCTAGAAGCTCTCGCGCTCTCCAAGGCGGCGGCCGAGACAGGCGCGACACGGCCAAGCGGAGCGCTTTGCGGCGCCTATCCTCCCACTAGCTGCGCCGGGACTTCGTCTCGGCGCAGCGGACGCGTGTGTGGCCGCTGGCAGACTAGTACTATAATGCCCGAGGCGAGATCGGTCATATGACGGAGGGGCCCCGCAGCATTTCTCAGCAGCTTCGTGCGCCAGGGTTCGCACGCGTGTTCGTGGCGGTGACGGCGCTCGTCATCGTCTCGGTGTGCGGCTTCAACTCCCTGCAGTCGATTGGCCGCCCCTTCCCGGGCTTCTTCGTATGGGAGAATCTGTTCGTCCCGGCAATGGGAGAGTCGTCGTGGACAGGCGTGAGCTCGGGACTCGAGTTCCATTCCTGGCTGCTGTCTGCGGACGGCGTGCCCTTGGAGACGGCCGCCGATCTCGATCGCGCATTGGAGGGAAAGGCGCCGGGAGAGATCGTCGAGTACACCGCCGAACGCCATGGCATCCGCTATGACGTGAGCGTCCCCATGATGTCGTTCGACTCACGGGCCTATCTCACCAGTACGGGCATATACCTTTTCAACGCGGTCGCCCTGATGATCCTCGCGTTGGTCACGATCTACTTGAAGCCTCGTGGCGAGGACTCGGGCGCGTTGTTCCTGTTCGCCACGATGCTTGCTGTCTACATGGCGACCTCGATCGACCTGTTCGGTCCCTATATCTTCCGAGCCGCCTACTACCTCTTTGCACCGCTCACGCCGACGGCGGCGCTGTACATGGCAAGCCGCTTCCCCATGGAGAGGACTCGCCATCGCTACGAAGGACCGTTGCTGGCATTGGCATCGGCGGGATCGCTCACCTTTGCCATCACGTTCAACATGCTGTTCTTCGACGACCGCGCGACTCTCGTCGTCCTCGATCGTCTGCTGCACGTGTATATCGGTGCCGCGGTCCTCGGCCTGGTGGTCTTCTTTGGCTGGCACTTCTCGCTAACGACCGATCACTCGGGGCGCCAACGCCTCAAGGCGGTGCTGATCTCGGTGATCGGCGCGTTTCTGCCAGCGGTGGCGCTTTTCGCGTTCTACTACGGCTTCACATCCATCCCGCTCAACTTTCTCACCGTGTCCTTCGTGATCTTCGCCGGCGGCATCGGCTACGCCATAGCCAAGCACG
>PIVZ01000230.1 GCA_003354045.1 bacterium | reverse complement strand
CATGGAGGGGCGGGTCGCCGCGCAGGACTGGTCGTTCGATCAGTGTTCTGCCGGTCCGTCGGCCGACCAACGGGGCTATCCGCTCGCGTCGGTGCGCCGGCACGGTCGTAGATTCGTCCGCTACTTCATCCCCCAATCGGTGAAGAACGTCTGCTGGCGGGGAATGGACGGCTGGGGAAAACTCGCCGCCGGTGCTGGAGCAAAGAAGGAGTCGTGACCAATACCCTGCACACGGATATGCTCCGGTACTACTGCGCGGGGATGCTTCGCTCCGGCTCTACATGGCAATACAATGTCACGGCGGATCTTCTGGAAGGATGCGGTCTCGCCACCCGCGGGGGTTTCGCAGGAAACGAGAAGCAACTTGCCCGCCTGATCGCCACCGACAACCCGTTGGTCGTCAAGTTGCATCGGCCCTGTGCCAGCGCGCTCGCGGAGGTGCGTGGCGGACGAGCACGGGTTCTCTACATTCACCGCGATCTGCGGGACGTGGCGGCTTCGATGATGCGAATCCGGCGCTACACCTTGAAGGAAGTGCTGGCAACCGGTCTTCTCGACAACGCGTGGCGTTTCAAGCCCGTGTGGACCGGTCTTCCCGGGGTGCTGATCCAGCGCTACGAAGAGGTCATCGCCGAGCCCGAGAAGGCCGTGGGTGAGATCTGTGCCTTCCTCGAGCTGGACGTGTCTCGGGAACGGATCGCAGATGTCGCTTCCTCCAATTCGATCGACGTGCAGCGCCGCAAGGCCGAGCATGTTGCCCGTATGAGCGTGACCGAGTCCCTCTTCTACTACCTGCGGCCGAGCGTGGCGCGAACTTTGCGTAGGTTGATAGGGGCAACGGCGACGCACAAGATCGGAGCCCGGTTCGGGAGGCTCGGCGCACCCCGTGTAGATCCGAAGTCGCTGCTGGGGAGCCATCATGTGGGGGAAGGCGCCGTCGGTGAGTACAAACGACGAATGTCCGCCGCCGAGCAGCGCTTGATCGAAGACTGGCTCGAATCGAGGATGGGCAGCGATGCCGGCGAGAACATGCAAGCGTCGCGCGTCGGTGACGGCGAAACGGCCTCGACATGAAGACCTTCATGCCGCCGGCCTGGTCGAGTAAGATCCGCCTAGTGTTACGGCGCTGTCCGCAGCTCCTCGCCCGCGCGAAAGTCGTGAGGGAGTGGTGGCGTGTGCTGTTGCGCAAGGTCCGCTGGATTCTGCTTCCCCGCGGCAAACGCTCTCGGGACGTAGTGACGCTGTCCACGTTAGGCAACCACCGGTTCGGGAACCAGTTCTTTCAGTACGTCTTCATTCGAACCTACGCGACGAAGCACGACCTACGGTTCGAGACGACGGCGTGGATGGGCGAAAAGCTCTTTGGCCATCCGCCATCTCGTATAACTCGCACTCTTCCTGAGCTGCGCGAAAAGTCCGAGCATGGGATCGACGACACGATCATCCCGCACGCCGAAACCACCTTCCGGAACGTCGATTTCCGAGGGTACTTTCAGTACCATACGAGCTACTACGCTCCGCATAAGGACGAGATTCACAGACTGTGCCAGCCGGTTGGGCAGCACGCGGAACTGGCCGAAGAAGGATTGAGACGGCTGCGCGCTCGCGGAAGGACCATTGTCGCGCTCCATTTACGACGTAGTGACTTCGGGTACGGATATTTTTTTGTCGCGCCTTCGAGTTGGTATCGCGCGTGGCTGGAGACCGTGTGGACGACTCTCGACGATCCCGTTCTCTTCTTGGCCAGCGAGTCTCCGGAGTCGGTGGTCAGCGACTTTGCCGAGTACGGGCCGGTTACGGCGACCGATCTCGGCGTTCGCTTGGACGAGTTCGGATTCTACATGGATTTCTACCTGCTCACACGGTGCGACCTTCTGGCGATAGCGAACAGCACCTTCTCGTTTGCCGCGTCGATGTTGAACGAGACAGCCTCTCGTTTCATGCGGCCGGTCCTCCAGGAGCAGCGCCTCGTGCCTTTCGATCCGTGGAACAGCAAGCCGGTTCTTCAGGATGCCCGCGTAGAGGACTATCCGGATATCGCAGGGATCGCACGCTGAGCAGATCACCTCTCTGGGATCACGGGTGCTTGGGCGCGGCGAACGCCTTGTCGGGCGGCTCCGACACGGGCGCGGCCTCCATACGGAGCCGTTCGATGCGGCGTTGGATGCGCCGGAAGCGATTCGAGAGCTTCCTGTCGGCACGGAGCAGGCGCTTTTGGCGGAACTTCTCGTCGATGTAGTCCAGATTCGGGATCTCCACCTCGGGGTAGAGCTGCTGCAGGGCCGACCTGAGCACAGTCTCGTCGTTGATGAGGTCGGCATACTCGACGGTCAGTCCGGGAAGTTCATCGAGAACCCTCTCGGCTCTCAGCAACCCACGCAATACGTCGTCTTGGAGAAGGGCCGCCGTCGCTCGAGCGTGCGTACGCGTTCGCAGAGCCCGTCGAGCGAGTACCGCCCACGCGTAGTGGTTGGCGAGTGAGCTGCCGGCACGCGTCCGCAGCGAGCTCTTCCCGCTTGCCGCCTGTGCAGGAAAGTACCAGCCACGATGGAGAGCGGCGTAGCCGACTTCGGCAAGGTCTCTCTTGATCTTGAGAACGCGGAAGTCTCTCGAGCTCAGCCACTCGGCAAGGACGAACAGATTGACGACATCCTTGTAGATGTATCCCTCGGTCTTCGCGACGGTTTCCAGGAAATCGCCGGCCTGTTCGAAGCGAACGGCGTCGTTCTCTCTGGCAATATACTTGTGCCCCTCGTCCATCAGCTTGGGCCACCGCCCCAGGAGGTGAAGGTCGTGGTTGAGGACCTCTCCATTGGCTACCCATGACGGCGCCTCGAGGCCCAGGGCGTCGCGGCATGCGCGAAACGTCACGGTAGACAAAGAACGGGGCAGCGACACGATGAACAGTGATTTCATGCTATTCTCTGAAGCCAGCGGCTCCTGCCTTTCCGGGCACGCCGGGGGGTGCACGCTCTCCGGTCTCTCGGGAACCGCGACGAGTATAAAATAGATGGTTAGCCTGGCCAAGGAAGATCGGTGACCATTCGAGTCTTCGATAGTGTCCGCATCGCTTTGCGCCTTCTGACACCGCGCGAACGGCTCCGCTGGGCGATGCTCATGCCTTTCGGCATGCTTGCGTCCACGATGGAGGCGGCAGCGGCGGGCGTCGTGTTTGCGATGGTCGCTTTTCTTGGCGGCGGATCGCAACCGGGGTCTGCTCCTGCCGTACGCGGAATCTTGCAGCGACTTCCCGAAGGCTGGCAGCACGAGGAGGTCTTGCCCACCGTCTTCATCGGCGCTGCCGCACTCCTGTTGATCCTGCGCGTGGTTTTCCGGTACGGCGAGGTTGCCTACCGAACGCGTGTCGTGGCTCGAGACCAAGCGGGCTTTTCCACTCGCGTATTCAGCGGTTACCTCTCGTTGCCGTACGCCGTGCAGATTCAACGCAATGTGGCCGACCACACGCATCGGCTACACCAGGCGATCAACAGCGTGTATTCCGTTGTGCTGAGCCAGACTACTCAAATGGTCCGGACGGCCGTCATGATGACAGCGACGCTTGCCGTTCTGTTCGTTGCCAACTCGACGGTGACGGTGATCGTCCTGGTCCTCGGGGGTTCGTGCTTGGCTCTGGCCGCCGGTTACTTGAAAGGAGTGAACACCCGGCTCGGGAGGCGTGTCGACAACGCAAGAAGATCACGAAGGCGTACCGTTCGAGAATCCTTCGATGCATTCAAGGAAATACGGATGCTTCGAAGCGAGTCGTTCTTCATCGAGCGTTTCGCTCGGACGGAACGGTCGCTAGTTCAGCTGCAGCACCGCCGTGTGCTGCTCGGCGTGTTACCTACGCTTGCCATGGAAACGGCATTCGGCTGCATCGTCATTCTCGTCTGTGCGGCGAGCATGGGGAGCTACGGTGAGCGTTCACAGTTATTCCCGCTTCTGGGGCTCTACATCTACGCCGCCATGAGGTTGTTGCCGGGTATGGCCAGCCTCCTTGGCTCTGCCAACCAGCTTCAGCAGGCAACCATCCCCATGCAACGACTCATGGACGATGTCGCGTTGATGAAGCCGATCGAGAGTAGCCGAGGACAGTGGAATCTCGCCAAGACCTTGGTTCTCGAGAACGTCGGCTTCGCTTACGGGGAACAGCGTGTGCTGAGTGAAGTCAACTTGACCATAGAGGCAGGAGAGATCATCGGTCTGGCCGGCGCGAACGGGACGGGGAAGAGCACCCTGCTTCACCTGGTTGCCGGACTTCTCGAGCCGACCGAGGGAAGGATTCTCGTGGACGGGCGCGACCTGGCCTCGAACCGGCGGGGCTGGCTCGGGAACATCGGTTACGTTCCCCAATCGATACATCTCACGAACGACACGCTTCGTCGCAACATAGCTCTCGGTGTGCCGGACGAAGAGATCGACGAAGGAAGAGTCCTCGAGGCGGTACGGGCATCGGGGTTCGAGACGGACGTGGAGCGCATGCCCGATGGATTGGACACCGCGGTGGGGGACAGGGGACGTCTACTCTCCGGCGGGCAGCGTCAACGCGTTGTGCTTGCCAGAGCACTTTACGCGGAGCCTCTGGTATTGATCTTGGATGAGCCGACTGGGGCGTTGGACGCGTCTGCCGAGGCAGCGCTGCTCTCTACGCTCCGCTCTCGCCGCAACAAATGGACGGTGCTCTTGGCGACGCACAGCATGGACGTGCTACGCACGTGCGACCGTGTGGCGGTGCTCCGCGACGGTGCGGTGGAGACCGTAGGCGAGTACGATGAACTGGTGGAATGTAGCCCGGAGCTTCGCCCGACTCAGTAGGTCCCCTCGCCGCGGAAGAGCGCCGGCAATGTTGCGAGCAGGATCTTCATGTCCTTACCCAGAGACCGGTTCTCGAGGTAATCCATGTCGTCGCGCACCATGGCGTCGAATCCGAGCTCCGGTTGGGTGCGGCTACGCACCTGCCAGGGCCCGGTCATGCCCGGGCGAATCGCCCGTCGTTGTAGCTTCCACTCCGAGTACTTCTCCGGCGCGCCTTCGAGGTCGCCGACCAGCAGCGGCCGCGGGCCGACCAGGCTCATCTCCCGTCTGAGGACGTTGATGAGCTGGGGCAGCTCATCGAGGGAAGTGCGGCGGAGCCAGCGGCCAAGACCCGTCACGTGAGGATCGTCCGTTATGCGAAAGGGATGATTCTCGCGCGTGTTGGACTCTAGAAGGCTCTCTCGCATGGCGGCGGAGCCCACGGTCATCGAGCGGAACTTGTACATCCGGAATCGACGCCCGCCGCGGCCCACCCGCTCGTCGACGTGCAGGACCGGGCCAGGTGATTCGAGCTTCACCAGAACCGCGATCACGATGAGGATCGGCGCCAGGGCCACGAGGAGCGCAGCGGCCGTCAGAAGATCCAACGCGCTCTTTACCGCGGACTCCGGTGCTACTTGTTCTTCCCCGGTCATGGGCTCTGTTGTGGGTGCGCTCCCATACGGCAGGACGTGCGGAGCATCCTTCATTCCTGCTGGCGACGAATCCTAGCCGAGAACAGCTGGCTAATGCGAGCCCGGGCGGCAGCCGAATCGCTGAGGAGAAGAGACGCACCGCCCGCGTTCGATGGTGTTTGTCGAGGGCGACGTTCGCCGAGGTTCGGAGGGTAGGGACGGGAAGAAGGAGGCGTCGCGGATTCCCGACTTCATCGGACGCCCGCCGAACGCGCTACCTCGCGGACGATGCCTTCGAGGTGCGCTCCGAAGGCCTCGAGCGAGAACTCCCGCCGGGCTCGCTCGCGACCGGCCTCGCCGAGCGCGCGGGCTCGCGCACCGTCGAGCAGAAGGGGCGCGAGCGACGCGGCAAATGCCTCGGCGGTCGGTTCGCAGAGAGAGCCCGTTCGGCCGTCTTCGACGGTCTCGGCCGGGCCGCCGCCAGCCACGGCGACCACCGGCCTTCCGGCGGCCATCGCCTCGACGGGAACGTAGCCGAAGTGCTCGCCTTCGGGAGTGTAGAGGACAACGCGGCAGCCGCCGAGAAGCGCCGTCTTTCGCGCCTCATCGATGGATCGCTCGAGGACGACCCTGTTCCCGAGGCCGTGTCGCTCGGCGCGTACTCGCAGCTCGGCAAGGGTTTCCCGGTTGTCGGCCAGTCTCTCGTCGTAGCCGCCCGCGATGACCAGGCGCACCCTCTGCATCACGGCTGCGGGCAGACGTGTGCTCAGGCCAGCCAGCGCATCGACGGCGAGGCCGAGATTCTTCTTTCCCTCGAAGCGGCTGATCGCGAGGACCGTGATCTCGTCCGCCTCGTCATCGATCGACGGAATCGCCGCGTAGCGTGCCGTATCCACACCCGGATGGACCACCTCGGGCTCCACGTGGCCGAGCCGGGGAAATGCGCGGCGAAACATCCCGGCGGTAAAGCGGCTGTTCACCAGGACACGATCGGCCATGCCCGTGGTCACCTCCTCCAGACGGTCGATGGGCCATCTGTACAAACGCCGGGCGGCCGAGCCGTGCTCGCTGAGCAGCGAATCCGGAAAATGGCAGTAGAACACGACCGGTGCGCGGGCGAGCTTGAGCAGCGGGATGCAGTGGGAGACGAGGTCGCAGAACACCACGTCGCAGCGCTCGCGCGCCACGGATAGCGCCCCCGCGGCCCAGGCCGTGCGCAGGATCGCCAGGGGCGCCAGAAGCCGGTCGGCCACGTGGCGCGGCAGGAAGTCTCCGCGCACGTTCACGTCGAGAGTTCCGTCGCGCGTTTCCTCGAAGCAGCGTGCCGGGTCGTGATGACTGGTGTAGACGGTGACGCTGTGGCCGGCCTGCTGAAGACAGACGGCTGCGTCTACGACCAGGCGTTCGGCTCCGCCGATCCCGAGATCCGGGTGAACGAAGCCGATACGAAGCGTGCGATCCTCGCTCATCACAACTCGAAGAGAGGGCGGGCTTCCTCGTTCCAGCCCTCGGCCCAGCTCACCCGTTGGGCGGCGCGAACACGGTCGCGGAGATCGTCGAGGCGCTGGCTAGCTTCTGGCGATTCCTCGAACAGCGCAAGCAGGTGCGCCGCGAGCGCCTCGGAGTCATCGAACAGCAGACCGTTCTCGCCGTCGCGCACCAGCTCGGCCAGGCAGGGGCCGTAGTCGAGGGCCAGCACGGGAAGACCGGCGCCGAACATGTCGAGGACCTTCATGGGAAGGTCATGACCGCAAGCCGAGCGATGCAGGGAGAGCCCGACGTCGGCTGTCCCGAGCAACGCCGCGTAGTCTTCCGGCTCGAGCCAGCCCGTGCACATACGGACTCGCTCCAGGCC
>PIVZ01000229.1 GCA_003354045.1 bacterium | reverse complement strand
TGTCCATGCGGATGCCTTCCTTCCAGTAGACGCGAAAGGTGGTGTCCTCGCCGTCGGCCAGGGCCGGCGTAGTTCCGGCCAATGCCGCGGCCGCCAGGCCCAGCGAAACCAGCAGCGTCGCGACAAGCCGCCTCGTGCCTTGCCGCCCTGTCCCCTGCCGCTCGCACACATCCCTTTTGATTGCTGTTGATCCAGTCACCCCGGAATCCCTCCTCGATGCCGCCAATTCCTCATGGAACATGGGCGGTCGGATGTCCGGCATGCTGCCAATTCGCGCGAGAAGCTCAAGCGAAAGTGCTGCACAAAGCGAGGCGCGGAAGCCCGCCGGCGACTCGGCGGGCTTGACGCCTTTTTCCTCAGGCGGCTGCGCGCAAGCCGTTGCCCCCGTTACGCTGCAGGCGGAACGCGAAGCTGCTTATGCGCCGCTCGTCGATGGGCGTCCCGTCGTCGTAGAAGAAGTAGAACGGGATGTCCTTGCAGTGCCTCAGCAGACTCTCGCCGACCAGTCCGTTGTCGCAACCCCAGGGAGCGGTCATCACAACGCCGTCGTATCGGCCTTCGTCCCAGTGCTTGAGCACGCTGCCGACGGAGAGAGTCGCACCGGCCACGGTATGCCTGCTCAGCAAGGGATCGGCCTTCTCGATCACGCCCTCGACGTCGGGGGCGGGCAGCCACGGGTGCCGTTCTCTGACCAGCCCGTACATGCGGTTGCGAATGAGCACCATCGCCCGCTTGTAGTTGCGGACCTGCCGCGCAGGCGCACCCCGCCCGAATATGAGCTTCGGGTTGGCGCGCGCCAGGTACTCGAGGAAGTCGCAGAGCGGTTCCACGACCAATCGTATGCCGCGCTCGGCCAGACGGTAGTAGAGCCCACCGTTGGCGAAGTCGTTGCCCTTGGTCATGATGTCGCCGGAAACGTACACCGTGCGCAACGATTTGTCCGCGGCCGAGCGCGCCTCGAGCCTTGCGAATGCTTCCGAGGCACGCGCGACCACATCGAAGATGGCCTTCCACTTCCTGCGCATATCGAGCGCCATCGACAAACCCGTGGGCGTGCGACCTTCGACCAAGGCGATCACTTCCTCGCAAGAGCCTCTGTACAAGGTGTCCACCTCGGCCGTGTCGTCCACGACCGCGAGGTGGTAGAGCTGAAGCTGCCGGAGGATGTCGCATGCCGCCAGGGCCGTCCACAGAATGCCCGTCATCGCGGCGCCGCCTCCCACGCGCAGCCCGGTGACGGTCACATTGCTGTCGAGCCCCATCTTGGCGACCGACATCCTGTCCTTGACGTCGAAGACGCCTGCGCGGCACATCTCGCCGGTAACCTGCACGAGCCGAGTCTCCTTGTCTTTCTCGGGAGGATTGGCCTCGAGGTATTCGCGGAAAGCCCCCCACACCAACTGATACGACATGCACTCCTTGCCGGAGCAGTCGCCCTTACCGCAGGTGAAGTTCTCCTCCGAAAGCGGAGCGGCGGCCACGGCATCGTAGCCGAAGGATCTGTAGGCGGCGGCGAATGCGTCGCCCAGGTAGTCGGCAGCACTCAGGAACACGTAGCGCACGTTCGGGTCCATGTAGGCCCCTTTGCGCGGCGGGCGGTCCGTGTAGCCGAGAGCCTTGGAGTTGTCCGGCGCCGCGAGCGTGCTCTTCTCCGCTATGTACTGCCTCACCGACTGCAGGAATGCCTGGATACGCGTTGTGAAGCCGGCCGTTCCGCCATGCCCGTCGCTCTCGAGGATGGTGTGCGGATAGCCTTCCATGATCGTCTGGAAGATCTGCTCGGTGAACGAGCCGGGTCCGCAGCCGAACGAACAAAGCAGCAGCGGGAACACGTCGTTGGTCTTGCGCCCGGCCTGCGCGGCACGCATGAAGCGATTGGAATCGCCCCAGTAGACCTTCGACATGGGTTGCACGTCATCCCCTATGGGGAAGCAGTCGGCCGGAATCGCCATCGCACCGTTCTGCCTGAGCAGCAGCGGGATGGTCGCGTTGACGGCCGGGTCGTGGATGACGTGTAGATGCCCGCACATCAAGACGGCCGGCGCGCCCTCGGCGCGCGCGTAGTCAAGAGCCTCGGCGCCGATTCGCTTGAGCGCACGCTCGTATTCTTCTTGCGCGCGGGCGGCCTTCTCGACCGCCGCGGCAATTCGCGCCTTCTCCACGCCGAGCTGCGAGGCCGCACCGCTCACCGCCTCCACCAGACCGTCGCTCTGCGAACCACGCGCGAACGATAGCTGCGGGCGCACTACCTTGACGTCCTTTCCACGCGAGACAAGCGACTGCTCGATGATCGCCGGCATGGCCTGCTCGGTAATGCAGGCCTGTCCGCCGCAGCCATCCTCGTAGCTGACGTCTTCTATCTCCGGGAAGAACAGCAGACCGACATCGGTGTCGCAGATCGAGTGCGCGATCTTGGTCGGGCCGCAGGCGTCGAAGCTGTTGCACATCTGCTCGCCGGCGGCCAGCGAGGACGGCTTGGATTCGAGCAGGGTTACAGAAAAGCCCAGTTCCTGGAGCAGTGTCGCTAGCCATGGAATGTGTCCGTAGGTGGCGCCGGTTTGCGGAACGGCCACCTCGGGCTTGCCCGGGTTCTCTTTGATGTAGGAGCGAACGAGCGCGTCTCGTTGCTCGAACGGATTCGGAGCTTCCTTGGCCAGCTTGGGCTGGGTTTTGGTCGAGACTTCGAACTTCGGACAGGCGCCTCCGGAGACCGCAGTCTTGGTCTCGCCGCCCACGGCGATGGTCGTTCGCTCGATCGGGCAAAGCGTCTGACACTTGGAATCCCGGCAGCGGAACTCGTCGCGACCGGTTATGTCGGCGCGAAGTAAGCCCTCGAGATCGAGCCGTGCGGCCGATTCGAGCGCTTCGGCGCCGACCTGATCGGTAACGCAGAGCCCTATGCCCCAGGCACCCATAGCGCCGGGGTTGGGCGGCACGACGATGTCGCGGTCGGTGACGGCCGCCAGCGTCCAGGCAAGAGACGGGTTGGTGGCCGGCTTCCCCTGGAAGAAGATTTTCTCGCCGAGGGTCCGCTGGCCCATCACGCGGCTGAGGTAGTTGTGAATCACCGAGTACTGGAAGCCGGCAAACACATCGGCCAGCTCGAAGCCGTCCTTCAAGGCCTCGGAAGCGGCGTCGGCCACGTACACGGTGCACATCAGCCCGAGGTCGGGCGGCCGCTCGGCGCTCTTGGCAAGACGGATGAACTCCTCGATGTCCTTGACGTCGTAGAAGACCGCCTGCTCTTCGAGGAAAGAGCCGGTGCCGGCGCTGCACGCCTTGTTCATGTCGCTCTCGACGATCCTGCCTCCCTGAACGCGGACGTACTTCGCATCCTGTCCGCCGATCTCGATGACCGACATGTCGCGTCCACCGTCCTCGTCGCAACGGATCGCCGCCGTCGCGTGGGCGATGATCTCGTTCAGGACGACGATGTTGTCGCTCTCGGGGAACACCGCCCTCAAGAGCGTCGCCACGGCCTCGCGGCCGGAGCCTGTCACGCCGACGGCACGAACGTCGGGCTTTGTGCGGTTGAGGATCTCGCCCACCAGGCGGCGGGCCGCGTCCACAGGATTGCCGCGCGTGCGGTCGTAGACGTCGAGAACGGGCTGGCCGGTGCGGATCGATGTGAGGACTGCCTTGGCGCCGGTCGAACCGAGGTCGAGCCCGAGGATGGCCGGCTCACCAGCCGCCTCTGGCGCCGCCGCCTGCTCGGGCATGACCGTTACCCTGTCCTGCCATCGCGAGGCCGGGTCCAGGACACGGAAGCGCTTGCGCTTGGACTCGATGATGTCGGTCGGCTCTGCAGGCAAACGCTGCGCGGAGCCGTTGGCGAGTCCTTCGCTCGCCAACACGGCGGCACCTACCGCCTCCATCGACATGGAGTGCTCGGGGATGCGGATCTTGTCGCCGAGCAGTTCCTCGAACGACTCGCGGAACGAGCGAATCCGCGAGCACCCGCCGATCAAATAGACGGGCCCGTCAACCTCGTTGCGCGCCAGCAACGCGCGCGTGTTGCGCGCCACCGAGGCGAAGTAGCCCTTGAAGAGATCGCCGCTCGGTTTGCCCTGGTTTGCATAGTGGGTCATCTCGCTCTTCGCGAAGACCGAGCAGCGCGCGGTGATCGGCGTACTGTCCGCTGCCGCAAGCGCCAGCTCGTCGGCCTCCTCGACAGTCAGACTGAAACGCCCGGCCATGCGCTGAATGTTCTCTCCCGTACCGGAAGAGCACTTGTCGTTCTCGAGGTACTGGTAGAAGTGAGAGTTGCCGCTTCCGTCGAGGCTCTTACCGGCGTTGGTAGCGTTGCTCTCGCCGTTCCCACCGAGCGGCCGGCGACTGAGGATGCCGTAGCCCCGCGCGCCAACACTGACGAGGTTCAGTGTGTCCTCCAGGTCGGCGTCCAGTTCCAAGGCCGCTTCCTGACAAGAGTCCTCCGGGAGAATGAGAACGGGATCAGTGAGCTCATCGGCATAGATCCCTGTGGCGCCAAGTGCCGCACACCCGGCAATGTCCTGCTCGACGTACCATTTGCGAAACAGCTCCAGAGGTTTCCCGTCGTGAAGCTCGTACTTGACGTCATCGACCGTAACCTGGCCGTCGTCGCCGAGGCTGGCAACGACGAAGCTCGCCGAAGCCTTGCCCAGGTCGCACCCTGCAACCCTCTTACTCATGAATACCCCTCCTCTCTTCCTGCATGTTGTGCAGGAACTGCATGAGAATCTCTCTGGTCCTGGAAACTTCTTGCTCAGAAACGCCCTTCGCCCCACGCGCTAACGTCTGGTCCACCACGCCCTGCACCGGCTTGCGGAATCGCTTGCCGTCTTCCGTGAGACAGATGCGATGGGCCCTGCGGTCGTTGGGATCCGGGCGCCGGACGATCAGCTCATCGCGCTCCATGCGGTCGAGCAATCCGGTCATGCTCGAGGGTTCGAGCCCCGCCCTGCGCCCGAGCTCGACGGCGCCCAGACCGTCGTGGCCCCACAATGTCATCAGCACCCCGAGGTATGACGGCCGCACCTGCGGTACGCCGGCCTCGGCAAACTCCCTCTTGAGAACCGAAGTCGCCACCAGCGTGGCCCTCGAGATAAGATAGTAAAAACAATCTGTTGGCTTGAACTCTTCCATCGTCACTGCACCCTCTCGCCGCTCTAGTTCGCGCCCCCGCGCGTATCCTGGGAACGTGGATTAGTACGGTCCCATACTCTGCGCATACCGATAGTACGCATACGGACTTATTGCAAGCAAGACAAACTCGAGGGGCTGACTTGAAGTGTTACACCTGCCGGCCGGCGCGGACGGTGACGAAGACCCCGCCGAGATGCCAAATATCCCCGAGCCGACCTTCCCGCCCCCGGACGTGAAGGTGCGTCAGTAACCCGGGCTATTCATGAGCGCTCGTCACGAGGCAGCCAAGCGTGCGCCAGCTCGGGTCGAGCGTAGCGATGAGCGAGTAAGGCGTACTGACAGTACGTTGGGGGTGTAACGTTCGCGGTGGGCCGATCACGCGCAGCCGGTAATTCCGCCGTCCACGGGTATCACCGTTCCCGTGACGAAAGCTCCTGCGCGCGAAGCGAGGTAGATGGCGACCCCGGCCATGTCGTCATCGGTTCCGATGCGGGAAAGCGGCACATTGGAGGTGATGATCTCGCCAAAATCCTCGAGCGTTTGCTTCATCATCTTGCTCTGGAACGGACCTGGCGCGACGGCATTGACCGTGATGTGCTCGGCGGCGAAACGCTTGGCAAGCATACGGGTAAGGTGGTGGACGCCCGCCTTGCTCGCCGCGTAGGCGTAGACGTCGAGCTCGGGCACGCGGATACCGTCGACCGAACCGATGTTGATGACGCGAGCCGGGTCTTCGGCAGTTGCCGCGGCGGTCAGTAGGGGCCGAAGCTGGCGGGTCAGATGGAAGATCGCCTTGACGTTGAGCGCAAGAACCTTGTCCCAGGCGGCGTCTGGGAACTCGTCGAAAGGCGCCCCCCAGTTGGCGCCCGCGTTGTTCACCAGCACGTCAAGCTTCGATTCGTGCTCGCTCACTGCGGCGGCAAGTGCTTTCGCGCCGTCTTCGGTGGAGAGGTCGGCCGGTACAGCGACGCAAGAGCCGATTTGCGAGAGATCCGCGGCAACTTGGTCGCAGGCCTCTTTCTTGCGCGAGGCGATGTAAACCTTGGCGCCGCCTTCGACGAAGCCGCGCGCTATCATGAGGCCGATCCCACTGGATCCGCCGGTAACCACCACTACCTTGCCGCTGACCGAGAACAAATCACTCATGCGCGCGACCGTACATGAATCTCGGCATTGTTCAAAGAAACCCCGCGCGTCTCACTGCGCAAGTTGACGCTAGCCATTTGTCCGCTATGGCACATTGATCGTGTCGAAGTTGTACTCCACTCGACTCGGTCGGCGCACGCGCCCCGGCCCGCCGAGTCCGGCGACGGCGTCTACCGTTGGCGTGCCGCTCTTCGATATGCAGTAGGCGGCGACCTCCAGCGTGTCGTGGAGAGTTGCGCGGCCGTTCAGCATGTCGCCGCCCTCGGCGAACCCATCGTTGACGAAGCACTGACGGATGTCCTCCACGCAGGTGCCTGAGCCCTGTATGTCGTCAATCGTGTCGGCAAGCCCGTCGGCACCCAACTCGCATCCGACCTGCGTCCCGAGATCGGACTGGGCGCAGGGCACAAACTCCTTGCCCTCGCCGTTACAGTGGAACGAACTCGGTCCGGCCGGGCATGCGCCCTCCTCCGAGTCGGTGCCGACGCCGCAGACTCCACTGTCGCAGTGGAAGGCGTTGGCGCAGTGTTCGCCAGCGTTGGCGCCGCCTACACAAGCGCCCTTCTCCAGGCACAGCGGCACGCACCTGCCGCTCGGGCAGGCGTCCGTACAGATTCCCAAGCCGGTGCAGTCACCGTTTGTAGTGCACGGCTCATACATGACACCGCCGCCGAGACAGTGCATCGGGTTGCCCGAGCACGCTCCGTCGGGACAGTCGAGATCGTCGTCACAGTTGTTCCCGGCGCCGGCTCCGCCCACACAGACTGTCGCCGTACCGGCACCCGTCCACCCGTTGTTGGCGCAAGGTAGACCGAGCTCGGCGCCCGCATTGCAGGCGAAATTGCACGAGTTCGGCCTGCTCGTCGTTCCACCGTCGTCCGGACACGGGCACATGTAGTTTTCGAACCCGGGCGCCGTGCACGGAATGCTGGGGCCGTGGCCGCTCGTAAAGGTGACCGCCTCGGTAGTCAACGGCCTGTAGTCATTACGATCACCGGGGCCCGTCGAGAGCGG
>PIVZ01000228.1 GCA_003354045.1 bacterium | reverse complement strand
CGGCCTGCCAATTCCGGGCCTGGAGATGGAGATCGTAGACGACGAGTTCAAGCCGGTGCCGCACGATGGCGAGACCGTGGGGGAGTTGCTCATCCGCGGTCCGTGGATTGCGGCCGAGTACTACAAGGATCCGCAGCCGGAGAAGTTTCACGACGGATGGTTGGTGACGGGAGACGTTGCCAAGATCGACTCCGAGCAGTACCTGATCATCGCCGACCGCTCCAAGGATCTCATCAAGTCCGGCGGAGAGTGGATCTCCTCGGTGGATATCGAGAACCACATAGTCGGGCTGCCCGGTGTCGCACAGGCCGCCGTCGTGGCGCAGCCGCATCCGAAGTGGGACGAGCGTCCGGTCGCGCTGGTCGTTCGTGCCAGTGGCAGCGAGGTGAGCAAGGAGGACGTGATCGAGCGCTGTGCCGAGGCGTTTGCCAAATGGCAGCTCCCTGACGACGTTCTCTTCGTCGAGGCGTTGCCGCTTACAACGACCGGAAAGATGGACAAGAAGGTCATCCGCGCCGACCTCGCGGAGCGCGGATACAAGCTCCCCGGTTCCTAGGCCCGGGCTAGGCCCGCTCGGAACAACGACTTGTCGGAGCTGACCGAAGACGACCGCTCCATGTCTGCGCCGTCACTCGGGCGCGCGCAAGCGGAGTTCGCCCGCCGTTTCGGACGTCGCCCGAGCGTTGCCGCCTGGGCTCCGGGACGCGTCAACTTCATAGGCGAGCACACTGACTACAACGACGGCTTCGTGTTGCCGATGGCGCTCGAGCGTTGGACGGTCGCGGTGGCCGCGCCTGCCGCGGGTCGGTCGGTAACAGTGGCGAGTACGGCCTTTACGGAGGAGATCCACCTCGACCTGGGCTCGTCCATCGCGCGGGCCGAGCGGGGTTGGGGCAACTATGTAAGCGGCGTTCTTGCCGGCTGTCTGCACGCCGGCCTCGACCTTGACGGTTTCGAAGCCGTGATCGACTCGGACGTGCCGGTCGGCGCCGGGCTTTCCAGCAGTGCGGCGCTCGAGGTGGCCACCGCCACGTTGGTGGAGCGGCTTACCGGTGCCCGGCTCGAGCCCGAGCGTAAAGCCACGGTCTGTCGCGAGGCCGAGCATGTTTTTGCCGGCGTGCCTTGCGGAATAATGGACCAGCTCATAGCCACGATGGCGAAGGCCGGCAGCGCACTTCTCATCGACTGTCGCAGCCGAGAGGTGCGCGAGGTACCCTTCGCCGAGGGCGCGCCGGCGGTGCTCATTGCCAACTCGAACGTTGCCCACGACCTTGCCGCGGGCGAGTTCGCCGTGCGACGCCGGGAGTGTGAGGCCGCGGCGCGCGAGCTCGGGCTGACATCTCTGCGCGAGGCCTCGCCGGATGAGCTCGGCGCGCTCGATGGCGGTAGCCGCCTTTACCGGCGTGCCCGCCACGTCGTTGAGGAAAACGCACGCACCTTGGCTGCGGGCGAGGCGATGGAGACCGGCGACTGGGGCAGCCTGGGTAAGCTCATGTACGCAAGTCACGCTTCTCTACGCGACCTTTTCGAGGTGAGTACGCGCGAAATGGACACCCTCGTGGACCTGGCCGCGCAGCTTGGCGATGGAGGCCCCGTCTACGGTGCGCGTATGACCGGTGCGGGTTTCGGCGGCTGCACCCTGACACTGGTGCGCAGGGACCACCTCGATGAGGTGTGCGAGCACCTCCGCCGCGGCTATCTCGAGGCCACCGGGACGGAACCGTCGCTGTTCAGTTCGCGGGCGGCGGCGGGCGCGGATGGCTGCGCGCTCTGAACCGGCGACTTCGCCGACCTGTGCCCTCCGGGAGGCTGTTCCGGCGGCCTTTCGTTTGCTAGACGATTGTCTGTCGCTGTATGGATGGGAGGGTGGATTTGCTCGAACGACACGAGTTCCGAAGGAGTAAGACTGTCGAACCTGCGAGGATGAGTCGTCGCCGCCCGAGGCGACACGGGTACGATCAATCTCGCCGGCCCGGTGCGGGGAAATTGATCGGGCGCCGATGCGCCGCCGTGTTGATGTGTTGGGCTGCATTGATGCAGCCTGGCGCGGCCGCGGCCGGTGGCGGCAGTATCGACAATCCGACCGGGCAGATGCGCCTGGAGGTGAACTTCCGCTACGCGCCGACGCACCAGGAAGTCGCCGAAACGCAGGCGGCCCTCACTCGTATGTCGGCCCTACTGTGCGACGCATCGGAAGGCCGCGTACGTGTCAGGGAAATCCGCTTGACCACCTCGCCGGCGGACGAGGACACGGCCGACCTATGGTTTCACCCGTTGACCGCCGCTTCCGGTGGCGCCTATCACGCCGATGGCAGTGCCTTGGGGCGGCTCGGCGCCCACTTCGACGTATTCCTCGAGTCGCGGCGCCGTCCGGACCATCTCGTACACGCGCTCGGCCATCACGCCTTCGGGCTCGGCGACCAGTACGACGAGCAGCACAGGTACGGAGGTGTATGCGGCGTCGGCCCGGGCTTCGAGCACGGTACCCTGGACGAGCGTAACCACTCCGTCATGCAGGGCGCAGGGGGCATGGCTTGCCTCGGGGGCCCTGCGGCGGGGGAGGGTTGTCTGAGCGACGACGATTGCCCGGAGGCGCTGTGTGAGGCCGCGCTCATGAGCGAGTTCAGCGTGCCCGGCAACCACGACCCGGTGCGGGCAGCGGGCGGCGCGTGCCCGCGTGCGCAGGCGCTCTCGCGTATTCATCTGAAGGGCGCTCTGTCCAAGCTGGCACGGCCGATCACGGTCTTCGACGGCTCGGACTATCTGAGCGCGCAGGCCACCTCGAGCTTCGTGGTCGAGATCGAAGTGGTGGACGACAGCGGCGAGCCGACCGCCGCCGAGTTACTCATCTATTTCACCCACCGCTCATTTCTCACCTGGCAGATGACCGCTGCTGCGGATTCCTCCATGTTCGGCAGGCCGGCAGGGCAGCTCGAGGTAATCGAGCAGTGGACGCTGCATTTCAACGAAGACGCTTCGCTACGTGCGGCCAACGAGGTGCCGCCGGCCTTCACTCTGAGCGGTCTCGCCGGGGGAGCCCGCGATCTGCACGTCGCCATCGACATTGGCGCCCCCAATCCCAACGCCGACCTCGAGCCGGGCACGGGTTTCGACGGCCTGCAGATGACACGCTCCGGCTCGGTGCGGATCGAGCACACCTACGACGGATTCGGCGCGTGCACGGCTCCCTGGTGCGCGCGCGCCTGGAACATGCAGACCAGTCGCTGGGAGACCACCGAGCAGTCGCTACTTCACGAGAATGAATCGGACTGGGAGACGATCGCGCACAACTATCCTTTCCTCAGCCTTCCGCTGGGAGCTCCTGTGGCCGAGCCTGGCGAGCACTGCGCCGAGGCTCCTGATTTCGCGCACGATGAGGTCGGCAGCGATCAGATGCTGCTGATGCTCGACGTCTCACGCAGCATGGGCTGGCCCGAGGCTGGGGGTCTCCTCGAGACCTGTGGCAACTACAGGGACGACGACCGCGACGGGGCCATGGATGAAGACGAGTGTGCCGACTCGAAATTGGCCTTTGCGAAGGCCGGCATACGCGCCTTCGTCGATCTTCAAGATCGGCGCTTGGTTCAGCTCGGCGCTCTGGGCTTCTCTTCTGATGTCAAAGAGCTCGCACCCATCGACGATCTGACGCGTGACCACGAGAGTAAGCTCCTCGGCGCTCTCGACGGCCTGACCGCTGCCGGTGAAACGGGAATAGGCAACGCGCTCGACGTTGCCTATGAAGCCTTCCACAGGGTCGAGATGCAGGGACGCAGCCGCGCTGCGGTGCTCGTTACCGACGGGCATAACAATACCGGTATCGAGCCGCTGCAAGGCAGCAGCTCGCGCAGCGGCGGCCGCGTGCGCTGGTTTACGGTTCCGCTGGGAGGCTCGACCGACGAGGAGCTGCTCTCCGAGCTCGCAGGGGCAAGCTCGGGGCTGACGATACCGGCTCGCTCGGCGGCCGACCTGCCGGCGGTGATGGCGGAGCTGGCCGTTCGCTATCGTGGCGAGGCATTGGTGCTGCCACGCACGGTCATCACGCTGGCAGGCGAGGGCGGAAGTGACGGTGGAACCGACACCGCGAAGCTTTCATCAATGGTGATACCGGTCGAGGATAACGCGAGGGCTCTCACCGTGTTCCTGGGCGCGCGTAATCCGCGAGTCGCGAGCTGGCGGGTGCTCTACGACCTCATGGGGCCGGCCGGCGAGCGCTACGACAGCACCTCGCCCGGCACTGTCATCGACGCCTACTACGCGATCCTTCGCGTGGCCGATCCGCGGCCGGGAAACTGGACGTTGCGCGTGATTCCCGACGGCCCGGGTGTCCAGGAATCTACGGCATTGGCGTGGATTGCGAACGAGCGTGCCGATTTCTTCATCGACGTGCTGCCGAAGCAGGTGCAAGCCGGCGGCGACGTCGTGGTCAGCGCAAGTCCTAGCTACGTGAGCGCGATCGACGGAGGGACCGTCATCGACGGCCAGGTCTTGCGTCCGGACGGCAGCACCGTCGATCTCGCCCTCGAGCAAGACGCCATCACCAGGGCGTGGAGCGGGGTCTTGGCCGGTCTCACGGGAAAGGGCATCCACGAGGTGCGCCTCGGCGCGCGGGTCGGTGACGGTGCACGGCCGTCACAAGGAGAGATCATCTTTCCCGGACCCCGCCGTGCGGTGGTGCGCGTCGTGCCGTTTGAAAGGTACACAACGACGAGCTTTTACCTCTCTGGCGGTGAGTTCCCGGACTGCGAGGGGAGCGACGGCGACTGCGACGGCGACGGCATTCCCGACACGACCGAGGACGGCTGTGCCATGGACGCCGACGGTGACGGGTTGCCCAACCGTCTCGACGACGACTCCGACAACGACGAGATACCCGACCGTGCGGAGGGAAGCGGCGACACTGACGGCGACGGCCTCGCCGATTTCTGCGATCCGGAAGGGGCACCGGCGTCGCTCGTGAAGATCATCGATGACGACCGCCGCTCCATCGATCTGGCCTGCGCGCCACCGGCGGCCGGAAGCGCCGAGTACTTGAAGGAGTCGCTACGATCGTTGCGGTGGCTGACGCAGACCCTGCGAGTGTGGCCGGGCAAGGAGGATTCCTCGCCCGCTGAGGTCGTGGAAGTCCTTGACAGGGCGCTCGACCTGAAGCGGCAGGCTTTGATAATCGCCAAGGTCCTTCCCGAGTTTTGCGAAAAGTATCAGGCCACCATGCGTCGGGCCCTCGAGCTAGAGAAGGAAGTCGACGCGCAGGTGGAGGAGTTGCTCTCGCCCCGCAGGCGATGACCTGTTCGGCTAGGAGGCTGACCCAAGACACGCTCGCGGCGCCCCGGCGGCGGCGTCATCCCGGCTGGCTGCGTTGCACTCGGTCACCTTGACGCCCAGCCAAGGCTCCCTCGCGCGCCTTGCCAGCCGGGCGATCCGCCACCGGAGGCATCCACGGGAGTCTTGGGTTAGCCTCCTGCCTCGTAGCGCTTGCGCTATACCCTACCTGGGTATAGTATCGGCCGGCCTGACCTGGAGGGGACGTCCGCCAAGACACCAGACAGATGAGCAGCGACCACAGCCACCAGCATCACCACCGTACAGGCGGTTCGGATAACCGCCGCCAGCACACCCGCCGCCTCGGCATCACCTTGGTGCTGATTGCCGCCTACATGGTGGCAGAGGTAATAGGCGGTCTGCTGTCGAACTCGTTGGCGCTGCTCGCCGATGCCGGACACATGCTATCCGACGTCGCCGCGCTCACGATCTCATTGGCTGCAATTTGGGCCGCAGGCCTGCCGGCCACCTCCGATCACACCTACGGCTATCACCGTGCGGAAGTTCTCGGCGCGATGATCAATGCTGTGGCCTTGATCTTCGTTGCCGGATGGATCGTCAGCGAGGCCTTCGAGCGTTTCGCTGCACCACCGGACGTAGCGGCGCCGCTCGCGCTCGGAGTGGCCTCCGGCGGCCTTGGCGTCAATCTCATCGCGTTGTGGTTGCTCCACTCCTCGCGAGAAGAGAGTCTCAACGTGCGCGGCGCCTGGTTGCACGTGATCGGCGACACTCTCGGCAGCCTGGGAGCGATTTCTTCGGCACTGCTCATCTGGACGCTCGGCTGGAGGTGGGCCGATCCGGCAGCCTCACTGCTGATCGCCGCGTTGGTCGTTTATTCGGCGCTGACCTTGCTCAAGCAGGTGGTGGACGTGTTGATGGAACGCTCACCGCAGCACATCGAAGTGGGCGAGATGCGCGATTCGATCGCCGCCCTGCACGAAGTTCAGGCCGTCCACGATCTTCACGTGTGGACCATCACCAGCGGCCTGTATGCACTGACCGGACACATAGTAGTCGATCCGGTAGTGGATTCGCATGCCCTCCTGCAAGAGGTCCGCTCGATGCTCGGGGACCGCTACGGCATCGACCACATGACCATCCAGATCGAATCCCCCGACTTCGAAGAAAACAACGTCTGCCACTGACCGGTCCCGCCGATCCCGTCTTTGTCGATACGAATGTCCTGGTCTGTGCCCACGACGGTGGGGCATGCCTTTGGGGCTGGCCGGCTGAGGCTTGACCGAGGCGGTGCGGCGCGCCACGCTGCGCGCATGCCGAAACTCGATAAGCAGCAGTTCCTCGACCGTTATGCCAAGTACTTCAACCCCAAGCGCGTAGGGGCGATCGAAGGTCTCGGCTTCCTCTTTGTCGAGGGGAACGCCGAGGGGCCTTACTTCTATGACAGCGAGGGTACGCAGTACCTCGACATGTGGTGCATGGGCGGCAACTTCGACCTGGGGCACCGCAACCCGGCGACCGTGGCGGCAATGGAAAGGGCGCTGCGCGAGGACGAGTTCGGCAGCCTGTTCTTTTTCAGTGAGGCCAAGGGAAAGCTGGCCGAGAAGCTTGCCGAGTGCACACCGGGCCGCCTCGAGACGACCCATCCCGTGGTAACGGGAGCCGAGGCCGTAGACCTTTCCATCAAGCTTGCCCGCGGCTCTACCGGCAGGACGGAGATACTCTACGGCGACCACGCCTACCACGGCTGCACCGGGTTCGCGCTGTCGATGATGGCCAAGGGCGACATGCGCGACTTCGCCGAGCCGCTGGTTCCGGACTTCACCGAGATGCGCTACGGAGACGCCGAAGATCTGGCCTCCAAGATCTCGGAGAAGACCGCGGCCGTCGTCTTGGAGGCCGTGCGCACGGACGCGGACATGAAAATTCCACCGGCCGGCTATTTCGATGAAGTGCGCCGGCTGTGCGATGAGACGGGAGCCAAGCTGATCATCGACGAGGTGGTCTGCGC
>PIVZ01000832.1 GCA_003354045.1 bacterium | reverse complement strand
ATAGGGACCTCACTACCGGAGGCACGGGAGTCATCAATGCCGGCTTCGGATTCTTCAGCTCGCTTTGCAGCGCTACGCGGGGAGTGAGCATCTCAACGGCGCCCTCGGTTTCGGCGAGCTGGCATGCTCTGATAGTCGCCCATGAGTTCGGCCACAACTTCGGCGCCGAGCACGACGGCGTGCAGGGCGAGAGTTGTCCGGATGCTCCCGGCGGCTTCATAATGGCGCCCTCGACCACCGGCAACGCTTTCTCTGATTGTAGCAAGGCCATACTCATCGCGGGGCGCGACAGCGCGAACTGTATCGATGAATTCGCCAGTACGACAACTACAACAACGCTGCCGCCGCCACTGTGCGGCGACGCCAACGGCAACGGGAGTCTCGCCACGACGGATGCGCTCATCACGCTGAAGGCCGCCGTTGGCGGTACGCCGTGCGCGCTGTGTGTGTGCGACGTGAACAACAGCGCCGGGCTGAGCACGACAGATGCCCTGATTGTCCTCAAGAAAGCGGTCGGAACACCGGGGATCGTTCTCAACTGCCCGGCCTGCTAGCCCGAACTGCTCCCGGTCCGTGGAGGAAGCGCGCTAGTCCAGATGCGCGGCGATCGCGCGGAACAGGGCGACGTGCTCAAACTCGCGGTAGGATGACTCGTCGTTGGTAAGCGCGTAGCGGTGATTTGCCGAGGTCTTGGCGATGATCAGCCGCTGGCGTGGATATACGTAGATGAACTGATTGTAGACGCCGATGGCCATGAACTCGCCGTCAGGGTCGGTGGGAATCCACCACTGATAGCCGTAGCCCATGCCGTAGTCGGAATCCGGGTTCTCACCGGGCTGGAGATGAGGAGCGTCCGGTGTGACCGACTCGCGCACCCAAGCGGCGGGCACCACCTGCTCCCCATTCCAGTTACCGTCGTTCAAGTACAGGCGGCCGAATCGGGCGTAATCGCGAAGTGTGGCGTTCAGTCCGCCGAAGGCCAGAGCGGTGCCTTCCTCGTCCGTGATCCAGTAGGCGTCAGCCTCCATGCCAACGCGCAGCCAGATCTTCTCTTCCAGGTATTCGGCGAGCGACCGGCCCGTCGCCCGCACCAGCAGCATGCCGAGCGCCTGCGTATCCATGCTCACGTAGCGGTTGAACGTGCCCGGTTCGCGCTCGGCCGCGAGCGTGGCGACAAAAGCATCCAGCGACGAACCGAGCGCCAGCGCGCGTCCCATCCGGCTTACGTCGGAATCTGAATCGCCGTAGTCCTCGTTCCAGGCAACACCCGAGGACATCTGCAAGACGTCCTTGATCCTCACTCCGTCGTATCCGCTGCCCGCGAGCTCGGGGACATACTGCGAGATGGAATCTTCGACACCCCCTATATGGCCCTCTTCGATCGCTACACCCACGAGCGCCGACACGAACGACTTCGCCACCGACCATGAGATCCACCGCGTGTTCTCGGTATTCCCGCGGTAGTAGGACTCGAAGACGATGGCGTCGTCCTTGATGACGACAAGCCCGCTCGTGTCGGTCTCTTCAAGAAAACCACGAACGCTGTGGGTCTCTCCGTTGAACTCGTAGGTCTCCGGTATGTCGTGCGGAGCCCGGGCAAACCTGAACGCCGTAGCCGCACTGCGGACCGGGCTGGTCGGGAATATCTCCTCCATGTTGCGGAAGCTTTCGACCTGGTCGGCGCCGCTGAACATGGTGAGCGTGAAGCGCAGGCGCCTCAGCTCCTTGACGTGGGTGACCGCAAAGGCCCCTGCCAACACCACGGCGAGGGCCAGTATCAGCCCAGCGAACTTGA
>PIVZ01000831.1 GCA_003354045.1 bacterium | reverse complement strand
TTGTTGTACATACATACATACATACATACATACATACATACATACATACATACATACATACCTGCGCTCGAAGGCGCTGAGGCCCGGGGCATCCGGGCCCAGCGGCGAGGCGTACTTGGAGGCCGTGGATTCGGTGCTCCCCACGAAAATGCTGTCTTTGGTGATGGCCAGACGCTGCGAGATCACCTGCTCGGGGCTACCGCCGCTAATGAAGCTCAGCCCGCCGTAGAGTTGGTCGGTGACCGCACTGTTCGTGAACACGTAGTGATAGGGACGGAACCACACGGAGCCGAGATTCACTTGCGCCCAGTTGAACGATGTCGTGAAGTGATCGTAAGCGTTCCTCTCAGCCCGTGTTGACTTTGGAGAGAGAGTTTTCGGGCCGTATCAGGTCTGACCGTATGCGCTGGGGTGGACGAGTGGGCGCTGGCGGCTACGCCCGCGCTGCTTTCCAGCCGCGCGGCGTAAGCTCGCCGAGGCGTGAAACTTTGTGCGCGCCGGTGCGAGCGATCACGTCGCTCATGTACTCGAACGGGTCGAGCCCGAGGCGTTTGGCCGAGGTCACCAGCGAGAACAAGATCGCCGCGCGCCGGCCGCCGTCTTCGCTGCCGGCGAACAGCCAGTTTTTCCTACCCAGAGCTACAGGCCGGATCGCGCTTTCCACGCCGTTGTTGTCGAGCTCTGCACCCGCGATCTCCGTGTAGGCCAGCATCGCCGGCCACTGGCCGATCGCGTACGCAATCGCGCGCCCGAATCCGCTCTTAGGCAAGACCAGTGGCTTTATCTCATCGAGCGTCTCGCCAAGAACCGTCAGCACGCGCAGCGGCTCACCGCGGCGAAGCGCTACGAGCTCTTCGCCGCAGATGCCATCCTTGCGCGCCTTGCGCTCGATCCGGTACACGCGCTGGATGCCTGCAAGCAACAGCTTGGCCCACTCGGGATGCTCCGTGCGCGCCTCATAGATCTTGCGTCGGATGTGCGCCATGCAAGCCACGCGAACGTTCCCGTTCGTGTGTACAAGTTCGTTGTAGCCCGCATAGCCGTCGATCTGCACGGCGCCGCCGTAGTCCTTCAAAAATGCCGAAGGTCCCTCGCGTGAACGGCTCGTGCGAAAGTCGAAGACCACCTCCTCCCAGGGCTTCGAGTAAGCCCACAGATATCCGCAACTCGTTCGACCTACTCGCGAGGGGTCTTGATAGCGCAGCGTTGTCTCGTCGCACTGGATGAGCGGCTCGCGCAGGATCGTGCGTTTCATCGCGCCCACGACCGGCTCCAACAGATCGGCAACGCGTCCCATCCAGCCGCACATCTGTCTGCGGCTGATCTCGCCCCCTTGTTGGCAAAACATTTGCTCAAGCCGGTACAAAGGAAGGTGATGGCCGAACTTGCTCACCGCGACGTGCGCAAGCAGCCCGGCACCCGCCGTGACACGCGGTATCGGGCGCTCGGGGCCGCCGGCGGCCACCACGACTCCTTCGTGGCAATCAGGACACGAGTACTTCGTGCGCGCCGTCTCTCGCAGGCGAAGCACGGCAGGGACGTACTCGATCTCTTCGCTGATCTCTTCGCCAAAGGGCTGCATGATGCCCTGGCAGCATTCGCACACGCGCTCGCTTTCGGGAAGATCTATGACCGTGCGCACGCGCGGCAGGTCTTTGTTGCGACGGCGGCGCTTCTTTTTGCCTGTATCCTCAGGCTTCTCGGCCTCCTCGGCGTCTATCTGGCGGCGGCGCGCCTCAACGTCGAGTTCGCTGCAAGACTCCTCGAATAACTCGTGCTGGATACCATCGAGCCTC
>PIVZ01000830.1 GCA_003354045.1 bacterium | reverse complement strand
TGCCCCGCTCGAGGTGCGTGAACCAGCCGAGGACGTTGACCACCACCGGACCACTGCCCGACGTCGCGTAAGCGATGCGCACACCGTCAGCCGCCTGCGTGAAACCGATTTCCTGGTCGAACGTATCGGCGAAGGCCACCGGGTAGTTGATTATGAGCTTGGCCAGGATGGTATCGTGATACTGGAAGTAGAGGATCCCCACGATCGCGCAGGCAACGGCCATGCCCGTCGCGAACTTCGCGGTCCCTGGCCAGGAACGGGCCCGTGACGCCGAGCGACCGGCTCCTGTACGAGCCGCCTTCGCGCCTTCATGGTCCGGCGCCTCTTCGCAAGCCGTGAGCTCATACACACGCACCGGCCGGCTCACGTTCTTGAAGGTCTTCTCTCCGACGTAGTCGGCCCGCATTCCCTGCTTGTTGAGAAGCTCGTCGTAGACGCGGCCCGAGACGCACACGCCGCCCGGCGGCGTAGCCTCCTGCAGACGTGAAGCCACGTTGACTCCGTCGCCGAAGACATCCTTGCCGCGAAAGGCGAGATCCCCTTCGTGAATGCCCACGCGCACCTGAATGTCGGGGTCGTCGGCCAGAGCGCGCTGTATCTCGAGCCCGCAGGTGACAGCGCCCACCGAGCTCGGGAAGATCGCCAGCACCCCGTCGCCGATCTCTTGAAGCCACTCGCCGTCGAAACGTTCTACCAGTTCGCGCTGGATCTCGCGGCTGCGCTCCACCGCTTCGATGGCACGTTGCTCGTCCTCGCCCATCTGGGCGGTGTAGCCGACGATGTCACTGAACATGATCGCGGCTAGCTTACGCTTTGTCTCGCTCATTGGCCGTGGGTGCCGATGTCTAGCTACACAAATATGGCTGAAACGAGCCGTCAGTAAAAGGGGCCTAGACGTCGTAGCGACCGTACTTCTTCGTCGCCTCGAACATCGCGATGCAGTTCTCGGGATTTACCCCGGGATGCAGCGAGTTCGATGAGCAGACGACGTAGCCTCCGCCTTCTCCGGCCTCTGCTATCGCCTGCTTGACGGCGGCGTCAACCTCTTCCCGAGTGCCATCGGGGAGAAGGCCCTGACAGTCGATGTTTCCCATCAGGCAGATCTTGTCGCCGCAGTACTCCTTGACCTTGGCCAGCTCCATACCCGCCTGAGGCTCGAGCGGATTGAGCCCGTCGTATCCGGTCTCCAGGAGCGTATCGAGCAGCGGCCACAGGTTACCGTCGCTGTGGCGCATGACCTTCAGGTTAAGCTCGTGGGCGCGCTCTACCAGCTTGCGGTTGTAGGGATTGACGAATTCCTTGAAGTGCTTCGGAGATATCAAAGGAGCGCGTGTATCGGCGATGTCGTCTTCGACGATCAACACGTCGAGCCCTGCCTCGGCCAGCATATCCAGCTGCTGAAGGTTGTACTCCAACACCAGCTCGGCCAGACGATGTACGAAGCCCGGGTTCGCGCGCATGCTGATCATCAGGTTTTCCATGCCGGCGAGCCGCCAGCTACGGACGAACGAGCCGCGCATCATCCAGAACAAAGCCACGTTTCCCTGAAAGCGCTCCCTGGCCAGATCGAGGAGCGAGAGATGCTCGCGGTTGGGCTCGCGCACCTCGTAGGCGTCGAGATCCGCGTCGTTCTTGATGGGGTGGCCCTTGGCCACGGACATGCCATGCGGGCTGCACTCGCACGTCACCCCCCACTCGTCCAAGACGTGCTTATCGTCGAGCAGCGTCTCGTTGCCGATCTCGAACGACGTAAACCCATCGCCACCGAACTCCTCATGGATCAGCAACAACGTATCGA
>PIVZ01000829.1 GCA_003354045.1 bacterium | reverse complement strand
CGTCGGACTCCAAATCCGAGGGCTGCAGGTTCGAATCCTGCCTGACCCGCCACTAGATCGGACGGTCGCGAACCGCGGAGAGTTGCGGCCGGGGAAGCAAGGCGCAAGAGAGTAACGAATGCCGAACCTAACCGAGTACATAACGCAGGGACGCGACTTCACGAACGAAGCCGTTGCCGAGCTCAAGAGAGTCTACTGGCCGTCGCGCAAGGAAACTTTGGCGTTTACCTGGGTAGTGTTGTTCGTGGTGGGCTTCGTGGCCGTGTACCTCGGCGTCGTCGATTACATCATTTCGCTGGCCATGAAGCTGGTGTTTACCAGCGGGGCGGGCTGACAATGAGCGAGAGCCAAGGCCAGGAGTCCAAGGAGCAGGGCGCCAAGCAGTGGTACGTCGTCCACACCTACTCCGGGTACGAGCAGAGTGTGAGGCGGCAGCTCGAGGAGCGAATCCGCGCGCTCGGCTGCGAGGACAAGTTCGGCGACGTTCTCGTGCCGGCCGAGCAGGTCATCGAGCTTGTAAAGGGTAAGAAGCGGACCACCACGCGCAACCTTTACCCGGGCTACATACTGGTGCAGATGGAACTCGACAACCACACCTGGCATGTGGTGAGCGACACGCCGAAGGTGACGGGGTTCGTCGGTGGTAGCACCAATCCTCCGCCCGTACCGGAGGAAGAGGTGCAACAGGTCGCGGCCCAGATCGAGGAAGGGGCGGCAGCGCCGAAGGCAAAGGTGGCCTTCGAAGTGGGCGAACAGGTCAAGGTGATAGACGGGCCGTTCGCGGACTTCAACGGCATGGTGGAAGAAATACGTCCCGAAAGAGGGACCCTCAAAGTATCGATCTCGATTTTCGGTCGCTCGACTTCGGTCGAGATGGAACTGGTTCAAGTCGAGAAGATGTGACCGGGCTAAAGTAGCGATGGCAAAGAAAGTCATAGACAAACTCAAGCTTCAGATTGCGGCCGGCAAGGCCAATCCGAGTCCGCCCGTGGGCCCGGCGTTGGGTCAGCGCGGGGTGAACATCATGGAGTTCTGCAAGGCCTTCAATGCGGCCACGCAGAGCGCCGGCGATGTGGTCATCCCGGTGCTGATAACCGTTTATGCCGACCGTTCGTTCTCTTTCATCACCAAAACGCCGCCGGCGGCGCTGTTGTTGCTGAAGGCCGCCAAGCTCGACAAGGGATCGCCGGAGCCGAACAAAGAGAAAGTCGGCGAGGTCAGCAGGAAGCAGGTGCGCGAGATCGCGGAGACCAAGATGCCGGACCTCAATGCCGTCGACATCGACGCGGCCATGAAGATCATCGAGGGAACCGCGAGAAGTATGGGCATAACGGTCGAGGGATAGTCATGGCAGGCAAAGGCAAGAGATACCGGAAAGCTGCGGAAGGCGTCGAGCAGGGCGAGGTACACACGCTGGCGGTGGCCGCGGAGATCGCGGCCAAGGGCTCGGGCGCGAACTTTGACGAGACCATCGAACTTGCCGTTCGTCTCGGCGTCGATCCCCGTCACGCCGACCAGAACGTACGTGGGACGGTGTCGCTCCCTCACGGAACCGGCAAGACCGTGCGCGTGGTGGTTTTCGCCAAGGGCGACAAAGCCAAGGAGGCCGAGGAGGCCGGCGCCGACATCGTCGGTGGCGACGAGCTCGTCGCACGGGTTCGTGAAGAGGGCTGGACCGATTTCGACCGCGCGGTGGCCACGCCCGACATGATGGGACAGGTAGGCAAGATCGGTAAGATCCTCGGTCCGCGCGGGCTCATGCCGAACCCGAAGGTCGGTACGGTGACCAAGGATGTTGCCAA
>PIVZ01000828.1 GCA_003354045.1 bacterium | reverse complement strand
GCTACTGGCAGACCTGCGCCCTGCACGCGGCCGTGAAGCTCGGTGTGTTCACGGCTCTCGACAGCGCGCCGGCGACGGCCGAACGGCTTGCCGGCCGGCTCGAAACCGGCTCGCGGGCCCTGGCCATCCTCCTCGATGCGCTCACTGCAATGGGCCTGTTGTCCAAAGAGGATGAGACGTTCACCTGCACCGAAGCCGCTGTGACCTTCCTGTCGAAGGCCTCTCCGGCCTATCTCGGTCACATGATTACGCATCACCATCATCTGATGAGCGGCTGGGAGAAGCTCGATAGGGCGATAGCGACCGGCGAGGCCGTTCAGGGGCGGATGTCGAAAACGCAGGAAGAGCAATGGCGCGAGAGCTTCCTCATGGGCATGTTCAACATCGCCATGGGAATCGCCCCGCAGGTGGCCAAAGATGTCGACCTTTCCGGCCGGCGCCGCCTCATGGACCTCGGCGGCGGGCCGGGAACCTATGCCATTCATTTCTGCCTGACCAATCCCGAGCTCGAAGCGAAGGTGCTCGACCTTTCGACCACGGAACCTTTTGCCGAGAGAACGATCGGCCGGTTCAAAGTGGGCGACCGTGTCGGTTTCGAAAGCTGTGATTATCTGAACGACGACATCCCCGGCGGCTTCGATGCTGCCTGGCTCTCGCACATTCTCCACGGCGAAGGCCCCGAGGCGTGTAAGACGATCGTGCGCAAGGCCGCCGCGGCACTGGAATCGGGTGGCCTGTTCATGGTTCACGAGTTCGTCTTGAACGACACCATGGACGGTCCGCTCTTTCCTGCCCTGTTCTCGCTCAACATGCTTCTGGCCACTGCCTCCGGCCAGGCCTACTCCGAGGCGCAGATCAGCGGATTTCTCGCCGAGGCCGGGTTGGAGAACATCCGCCGTCTCAACTTTAGCGGCCCCAACGACTCGGCAATCATCGTAGGAACGGCCCCCTGATCGCGGCGATGGCTCGAGTTGAGCGGGCTGCCATACGGCTCCGTCCGCGCGACATGCTATAGTTATTCGACTGGGGGCGGCGGCTGTTCCGGCTACCTGCGCGCGGAGCCGGCGGCCTGCAACGCTTTGGAAGTTTCCACGACATCGTTCCGGAGCACGGCGCGAGTGACGGGAGGAATCGATGTCAAAGCGCTATGGGAGAGTTCTGATCCCCATTGTCCTTTTTGGAACTCTGATTATCCTAAACGTCGGCCCGGGCGCGGCACAGCCGGTGCCCCTCGGCACCGAGTTCCAGGTAAATAGCTACACCACGAGTGAGCAGTACTTCCCAGCCGTCGCGTCATCCGGCGATGGCCAGTTCGTGGTCGTGTGGGAGAGCCGTGACCAGGACGGAAGCCTGCAGGGCGTTTTCGGCCAGCGAGTAGACTCGACAGGCACCAACCTGGGCGTCGAGTTTCAGGTCAACAGCTATACGACGAGCGAGCAGTACTTTCCCAGAGTCTCCTCCGATCCTGAGGGAGATTTCGTCGTGGTATGGGGCAGCTACGGCCAGGACGGCTCGGAGGGTGGCATTTTCGCACAGCGCTTCGGAAGCGACGGTGGAAGGGTCGGGACCGAGTTCCAGGTAAATACCTACACGACCTACCAGCAGGCTCTTCCAAGTGTCGGCCTCGCTTCGAACGGCGACTTCGTGGTCACTTGGCAAGAAGGCGGCTTCTTGTCCCATAGCCACGATGGCGATTGGCGCGACATCTTTGGACAGCGCTTCAACAGTGCCGGAACGACACTGGGCGAGGAGTTCCGCGTTAACAGCTATACCACCGGCAACCAGAGTGCGCCGAGGGTGGCAAAA
>PIVZ01000827.1 GCA_003354045.1 bacterium | reverse complement strand
AACCCCATCCCTTGGTTCTATAGAATGCCGCATGATCGACAGAACCGGCGAGACATGCGAGCGGTGCGGGAAGGGCGAGTACGCCGAGTCGCACCTCTCCGACGACATGGGCGGAACGCTGCACTGCACCATCTGCGCCGACGAAATACGGCGATGGGCGGACGAGCCGACCCCAGAGGATCCTGAATACCCCCAGAAAGGACAGCCATGCACAGCCGAAATCAGAGCGACGAGGGATGTTTTGGCGGAGGTCGTCCAGAAACTCCGTGACAACCCGGGCGTGGACGCGACCATGTGCAACCTCCTGGAGAACCACACGAACGCGTTGCTGGGGGAGACCAGGAGATGGCAGCGGTGCACCGTCATGGAGATACCGCAAATCCAGACCTTCAAGGGCGTCAAAGCCTGACGGCCCTCAGCTTCCCCTCCCCGCGAGGGCAATGCAGCACCTCGGCGATCGCGTTGTACCTGGGGACGAAAAGGCTCTCGCTCCTCCATTTCTCCTGGTACTTCGTCGAGCACGCGAAGCACACATCCATCGCGCCGTTCAGGAGGATGTAGACCTCCGGCCCCGGCTGCATCGCCGTGAGCCGCTCCTCGTCGTCCACCGGGACCCACTCCGGCAGGCCGTTCCCGTCGATGTCGAACCCCATGCCCGTGGCCCTGACGGCGTACATCGGCACGCCGTAGATGTTGAATATCGTGTCGCCGCGCAGCTCCATCGCCGCCGGCTCCTTCGCGGACCGGCGCATCATCTCCAACACCTTCCTGGCCGCCTTCTCGTGGTCGCCCTCCCGCTTGGCGATCGTGTGGTAGTCCGGCCTCCAGCCCAGCGTCGGCTTGGCCCCCTGCCGTATCCTCTCCGCCTCCTTCGCGCACGCCTGGGAGCAATACCTCGTCCTGCTCTTGCTCACGGGCTTGCCGCAGGGGCAGAGCCTCCTGTCGTACCTCATCTCGGCGCACCGGGGACACATCAGGTGCGGCCGACCCCTGCCGGAGAACGGAATGAGCCTGCCGCATCCGCAGGCCCGCTTGCACACATCGCACCGCGTCTCGCCGGGCTCCAGCGGGGTGTTCGACTCGCAGAGCTCGCATCTGGGTTTCCTGTTCCTCCCCACGGCTAACTCCAATCCTTCCCGACCAGCTTGCGGAACTCCTTCTCGACCTCGCGGAACCTCTTGCCCCCGTCGCGCCACGGCACGCCCGGCACGCTGTCGAGCAGTTCCTTCGCCCGCTTGCGGTGGCGGCGCGGGACGGACTCTAGCTGTTCCCGCTTCCAGTCCTCCCATATGCCGTCGCGCACCCTGTCGGCCGCCCTCGGCCTCCTATTTCCCACGTTTCCTCCTCCAGTCCTTCCCGCCGAGGCGCCTCTGGACCTCCTCGCCGATCTCGCGGAGCTTCTTGATCCCGCCGTTCCAGGCGGTCGGCGGACCCGGCACGCTGTCGAGCATCTCCCTCAGCCGCTTGCGCGCGTGTCGCGGGACGGCCGCGACCTGCTCCCGCTTCCACTCCTCCCACTCCTTCTTGCTGGCCATCAGCGTTTCCGTCTCCTCTTCGGCTCCGTGCCGAACACCCGCTCGACGTCCCTCTCGATCTCGCGCATCCTCTCGTCCTGCTCCGGCGTCGGCGGCGGGACGCCATCGAGCAGCTCCTTCATCCGCTTGCGCTGCCCCGCCGGCGCGGCGGAGATCTCCATGCGCTTCCACTCCTCCCACTCTTTCAGCCTTTTCGATCTGCTCAATCCCATAATCGCCCTCCAACCCACTATACCGTGGGTTCCAGTGGTACGCGGTGGGGGGTCGTGGGTCGA
>PIVZ01000826.1 GCA_003354045.1 bacterium | reverse complement strand
CGCCGCCAGGAGGTTGTTCGCTAATGGGCCACTTCGATACAGCCGAAGGCGGTTGGCGCGCGCTGGTGTGATCTGCGGCGAGCACACGACGCTGGCAGCCGTGAGCGCCGGAGTGTGCACGGACACGGGCGAGGCTTGTGCGACGGATGCGAATTGTCCGGCGGGGGTCTGCTTCGTGCCTCCGGGCGGCTGCGTCGAGAAGCTCGGCACGAGGTGTGAAGGGTGCAACGACAGAGGCGAATGTAGCATGCCCTGCAATCCCGATGAGTTCTGTATCCCGACGGGCTGGGGTGACGGGGATTGCTACAAACGTTACGGGCCCTGCCAGAACGATGACGAGTGCACGGGAAGTGCGGCGTGCTGGGACAGCCATCAGGACTTCCAGAAGCTGTGGGCAGGGGTGAGCGGTGAGGAAGAAGGTCGGCAGGCGTTTAGCAGCCATGGGACCTGCATCGAGGATATCGGCACGGGCTGCGTCGACGACGAGGACTGTGAAGAGTGGCAGTACTGCGCCGAAGGCGGAAGCTGCGAGCAGGAACACGACACCTGCAAGACCGACGAGGACTGCCCGGCAGGGACCTGTCGCAAGCTGCTGATCACCGCGACTGTCGGCGATGCGGACGGCGACGAGATCCCGGACCCCTTCGACAACTGTCCCCGGATTCCCAATGTCGCTCAGGAAGACGGCGAGGGCGACGGGATAGGCGATGCCTGCGATGCGACGCCCACCTGCCCGACGGTCCCGTTGATCGACTGCCGCGCGGCGGGAAAGTCGATCCTTGCAGTCAACGATAAGAGCAATGACGCGAGGGACAAGCTCGGCTGGAAATGGCTCAAAGGTGAGTCGACCGGCTACTTCGAGTTAGGCGTTCCGATGGACGAGGCTCGCTACAGGCTGTGTCTGTACGAAGGAGCTCCGGACGCCGTGCTCGTCGAAGCGGCCGTGCCTCCGGATCCCGTCAAGTGGGAGCCCGCCGGCAAGACCGGCTACAAGTACAAGGACACGAGTGGAACCGAGGACGGCATACAGCGGATGTTCCTGAAGGGCAGCGACGAGAACAAAGCGAAGGTGCTTCTGCATGGCAAGGGCCCTGGCCTGCCCACCCCGCGCCTGCCACTGACTCTTCCGGCGAGGGTGCAGGTCTTCAATAGCGAGACGGGCGTCTGCTGGGAAGCGACCTACGACACCGACGACGTCAAGAAGAACACGGCAGACAAGTTCAAAGCCAAGGTTCAGGCGCCGTGACCGTGTCGTGGATTTCTTCACGGTGCCGACGGTAACGATGAAGGCCCTGTACGGGTTCTTCGTCGTTCATTCTTGGCTACGCTCCGACGGCACAGACTCGTCCCGATACGATATTGACGAGGGACAGCTACTCGACGCCGAAGCTCAACAGCTCAACGGGGAGGCCGTTTGAATTGTCGATGGTCTGAAACCCGCAGCCGAAGCAGTTCCAGTTGCATGACCGTGGGGTCGGGGATGTGACGACCATAAGAGCGCTCGCCCGTAAGGCCGCGCATCCGTATGGATTGGTGCATCCGTACATGCCGGCAACCGTGTTGCGCTGGGAGCAGTTGCTGACGTTCATCGAAGCAGTAACAGGGCATGGATACACCTGACCAGTAGAGCCGGAGAACACGCGGACAACGATGGCTACCGACGGAGAGGGGACAAGGTCGGCGGAGAAAACCACCCCGCATTGTGCTTGGGAATGGGAAGCGGCAAATAGTGTCCCAACGACGAAGACGAAGGTGAGGACGGTAGTTCGTGGCCATATAGACTTCATTTGCTGATTCTCCGATGGGCGTTG
>PIVZ01000825.1 GCA_003354045.1 bacterium | reverse complement strand
GGGCCGCCACTTCGGTGCGGATGGTCGACGCCACGACGCCGGCATTCGAGATGTCGGGCATGGCCTTGCCAAACGCCGCCTCGAACGCCTGGGCAGCGTCAGCCCAGTCCTTCATGTCGGTCTCGTTGACCTTGGGTCTGAACGAGGCCTGACGGAAGAGGTTGTTGTTCGGGAAGGTGTTCTTCGCATCGAGCGAGAGAGCCGACTCGATCACCTGCCCCTTGCTCGTCGCCTCGACCTTGCCGGCGCGCAGGAGGGCGACGACCAGGAGCCGGACGATGTCAAAGTCCCATCCAAAGGGCTCCTTGGCGAACTCGTCGGTGAGATAACGGCCACTCGCGACCTCGCCGTAGCTCGTCCGGTTCTCGATCCGAGCAAGCACCTCGGCCAGCGGCCCGTTCTCCGTGGTAAACACGGGCTTGTCGCCCTGATCGCGGACCAGGTTGAGGTCGGTGAACACCGAGCTCAGACCGCGGAGGTTCTCCGTGGTCATCAGCGACTCGAGGTCCTTCTTACCCAGGCGGGCGGCGGCCTCCTCGAAGCGATCGAAGACCTCGGGTAGCGCTTGCGCCAGAACCTTGCCTGCGCTGCGAGCGATGTCCGAGGCTGCGTCGGCTGGACTACGGTCGTTGCCGCGAAAGAAGATGGTCCCCGTGAGGAGCGATTGCTTGATGAGCCGGCGCAGCTCGTCTTGGTGGCGGCGAAGACGGAGCTTCTCCTCTGCCACCAGCGCTGTCTCGTCTTTGGTCTGCGCGCCGCGCTCCTTGCGGGATAGGATCTCTTTCGACCGGAACAGCTCGACGGTCTCGCGGTCGGGTGCCTCGTCCAGGGCCGCAACCCAGAAGATGGCTTTGGTCTCGGTCTGGCTGCGCTTGCGTGCTTCCTCGACGCGCTCGGCTTGTTCCTTCCCCGCCTCGGCCAAAGTCAGATGAACCGGGATGTCGCCCTCAACCAAGACGCGACCGCTCAGGTAGAGGCCGGCCTTGAACACCTTCACGTCGAGGAACGTGTGTGACGGCTGGGGTTGCCAGAGGCCGGTGATGACGTCGGCATGCAACCGGCTCTCGTCTCCCGGCTTCGGCGACAAGCTCGCCCGCTGCCGCTCCCAGTCGTCCTCTGCGGGCGTCGGGATGCGGTAGCCGTCGTCGCCACGACGCACCATGTGCGCCTTCTCCAGCGCGACGAGCGCGCCCTTCACCTCGACGAGGCGGGAATCGGCGTCGACTGCTGAGTGCAGAGTCGCCGCAATGTTCTCGGCCGTCCGGTGGATGCTCCGCACGTACTGGAGCAGGCAGATGGACTTGGCCACCGCCTGAGCGAGCTGGTGGTCGACCTTTTTGCCGATGTCGTCGATCTTGCCGCGCAGCTCGCTACCGATGTTGCCGGACACGAGGTCGTACACCTGATCGATGCGCGCGAGCGCGCCGACCGGCTTGCCCTGGAGATCGACATCCGGATGGATGAGGAGCTGCTGGGCGAGCTTGATGATCGTGCGGTTGGCGCCGCCCACGTGCTTGCTCGTGCCACCCTGGGTACGCAGGCCCGAGACGACCTGGATGATGAGATCGATCTGGTACGGCATGAGCGGATACAGATCGACGAAGGTCTCGGTGGAAAGCTCGGGGAGCTTGATGTCGGCCGTGAGGCGTGTGTTGTCGGTCAAGCGTCCACGGTGCTCCTTGAAGAGCTCCCGCAGCGCCTTCTCCGCATCCGCATTCTTCGACAGAACACGCTTGCTCGTGACCTCGGAGATGTCAGCCGGTTCGAGGTGAACCTGCAGCGGAAAGCGGTCCATGAGGCGCGCCAGCTCC
>PIVZ01000824.1 GCA_003354045.1 bacterium | reverse complement strand
AGGTGTATTCAGACGGCTACATCATCATCCGCCAGGGAGATGTCGGCGACTGCATGCATGTAATCCAAGAAGGCAAGGTTGAAGTGTACATAGAGGCCGCCGGCAGGGACGTACGTCTGGCCGTCCTCGAGGAGAGCGACTTCTTCGGCGAGATGGCTCTCTTCGAGCGCGAGGTTCGCTCGGCGACCGTACGCGCTCTCGGGGAGGCGCGCATTCTCACGATAGACAAGAAGACTTTTCTGCGAAGGATTCAAGAAGACCCGTCTCTGGCGTTTCGCATGGTTGAGACAATGTCGCACCGTATCAGAGAACTCGACACGGAGCTGGGTAAGCTCAGAGCCGAACATGAGAACCAAGCGCAAACCGGAAGCCCTGCATGATCACATGTCGCGTGAGGGGATCCTGAAAACAGACAGCATCGATCATGAGCGATAGTAACGCTCGCATACTCGTAGTAGACGACATCGAGCAGAACCGCACGCTGCTCAAGCGCCGTCTCACGCGGCTGGGCCACTCCGAGCTCGAGGAAGCCGAAAACGGACGGCAGGCGCTGGAGCTAATGCGCTCGGCCCCTTTCGACCTCGTCCTCCTCGACATCATGATGCCGGAAGTGGACGGCTACCAGGTCCTCGAGGCCATGCAGGCCGACGACGAGCTCTCGCGCGTTCCCGTTCTCGTCATCTCGGCATTGGACGAGATGGACAGCGTGGTCAGATGCATCGGCCTCGGTGCCGAAGACTATCTGCCCAAGCCCTTCAACGCCGTGCTTCTCAAGGCAAGAGTCGGAGCCTGTCTCGAGAAGAAACGGCTTTACGATGCCGAGGCGCGCTACTTGGCCGAGATCGAAGCCGAGAAACGGCGAGCCGACGAATTGCTCCACGTGATATTGCCGGCCGAGGCGGTGCGAGAGCTCAAGGCCAACGACGAGGTCAAGCCGCGACGCCACGACGAAGTTGCCGTCCTGTTCAGCGACATCGTCGGGTTTACTGCACATTGCGACAAGCATTCCGCCGAGACCGTCGTCCGTGACTTGCAGGCTCTGGTCGAGACCTTCGAGACGATAGCCGAGGAACACGGCCTCGAGAAGATCAAGACGATCGGCGACGCGTTCATGGCCACCGCCGGCTTGTTGCGCAAGGTGGACAACCCGGTGCAGTCAGCGGCTCGCTGCGGCCTGGCCATGCTGGCTGCCACGGAGAGGCTGCCGGTCGAATGGCAGGTCCGCGTGGGTCTTCACTTCGGCCCGGTAGTGAACTCGAGCTGAGCTTTCCGGTCGATTTCGACCAGCCATACCTGATTCGTGTCGGCGGCTTCGCGGGAGCCCAAGGCGATGGTGTTCTGACGGTAACGTGCGAAGGTACATATCGGGGTGCCTGCTGTGTCTCGTCGCAGTGCCATGTGGTATCGGCGGAACAATGTTTGGAGATGGGCGGGGCGTTCCTCGGTGAGCGATCCTCCTGCACATTGGATTCAGACAGCGACGGTGTTCCCAACGCGTGCGACCATTGTCCAGGCCATCGAGAGAAAACCGAGCCGGGCGGCGGGTTACTCTCCTTCCACGTGGTACATTTCCCCGTGGAGAATGCTGGCCAACCAGTCCGAGAGGGCAACCCCGTCGGCGTTTTGGTCGTAGTAGGCCGAGAACAAAAGCCGGCCGGAGCCTGAAGGTCCGAGTATCGCCAGGGTAAAACATACTGCATCAACACGGACGGGACATGGGTGACCGGAGAGCCCCGTGCGGCCAACCGCCTCCCCGGGCTCTCGATCGTCAGGAGGATCTCATGAGAAAGATTGCCGTCACGCTCGCGCTGGT
>PIVZ01000823.1 GCA_003354045.1 bacterium | reverse complement strand
ATCTACCCCCTGGCCGAGGCCGCTCGCCTGAGATTCAGCCCGTTCGCATGGCCAGCATTTCGGCGACACTCACGTCGCGTAGGAACTTCGAGAAGAAGAGCCTGGCCTCGGGGCACTCCTCGTGAAGGGCATTGCGGTAGTCGTCCAGGTTCATGTACTTCGAGAGCGTGAAGGGATTCAGAAAGTTGTCGAAGTGATGGACGAGGGTTACCGAGGGTTTGAACCGATCGATCAAGTACTGCGACTGCTGCAGCCACTTGTGGTTGGCCGGACAGTAAGGGATCGCCAGGACTTCGACGCGTTCGACGTCGGCAATCTCTCCGACTTGGTCGGTGAGATTGCCGAAATAGAGCATCGTCGTTCCCTCGGGCGGCAACCTGAAGAGGAAGGCGAAGCAGTTTCCCATCACATGGTGGGTCAGCCACTTATAACCGGCCGGGATCGCACTGGGTGTGCGGTGAACCCATGGTCGGACGAACATCGAGCGGATGAACCAGAAATCGATCTCCTCCGTTCCGATCTGGTAAGGAGTCACCTCCATACCGGCAATGGAGAAGGTCTTTCCCCTGATTCCTTCGAGGCCGTGATACTTGCTCGCGGTAGCCGTTGCGTTAGAGCGCGCTAGCTCCTTGTCAACGTCGCGTTGGAATCCGAGCGGCGCATATACCTCGGGGTCGTGCTTCGCGATCAAGTAGGGTGCATCGAGCGCATGGTCGAGGTGGGCGTGGGTGAGCAACAGATGGTCTATCCGGTCGGCGTCGTCCCGTGTGAGGCCGAGATGCGGCTTGTCGCCAGGGAGGCGGCTGTAGAAGGGGTCGATGACGGTTCTCTCGTTCCCGCAGGCGAGGTGGTAGTGCGCCGCCCCGTGCCAGCGAAACGTGACTGCCTGGTCGGAGTCTGCCATTTGGCTAGAAGTAGACCTTTCGCCCACTGGCGCCTCGGTGGTAGACGCCGAACTCGGAAACCTCGCGCAGCTCGGCCCGGCTCATGATTGGTCCCTCCATACACATCCTGGAACCGAGAGGATCGACGCAACAGCTACCGCAGATCCCGAAACCGCATTTCATGTATCTCTCGAGAGAGATCTGACAGTCCACACCGGCGTCGTCACAGACGGAGACGACTTCTTTCATCATCAGCTCGGGGCCTACCGTGTAGACCATGTCGATGGTTTCGTCGCCGGCGATCAGGTTCGCGAGCTTTGCAGGCGCGGTACCGGTGAAGCCGGCGCTGCCGTCGTCGGTGCAGTAGTGCCGTTGCACCTCGGCTGGATAGTCTGAGTTTTCGTAGAGCAACGAAGCTCCGGTCCTCGCGCCGATGATCAGCTCGCTGCCGACGCCTTCCTCAGAAGCGCGTCTTGCAAGGAAGCTCAGAGGGGCGGCGCCATAGCCGCCGGCCACCAGCGCGATGTGCTTTCCCTCGAGCGTGAAGGGGCGGCCGAAGGGGCCGAAGTAGCCGAGCTGATCGCCGGCTTTCCGCTTGAAGAGCTCGATCGTGAACTCTCCTATCTTGGCGATGGTCAAGGCAAAGCCGTCACCATCGTCCGCATGTATGGAGAACGGCCTGGCTCCGCCTTGCGGGCTCCAAAGCATGACGAACTGTCCCGGCAGCGAGCCGAGCGACCCCTCGAGCCAGAAGGTCTTGACGTCGGGGGCCTCATCCACGACTTCCACCACGGTGGTCGGCCGCAATACAAGCTCGGAGAGGTCGTAGGACTTTCGCGGCGCGCTACTGTCCATGGCCCAGCCCCCGCAACTCCGATACGCTCGCGAATCCATGATCATCCATGAAGCTCTCGAGCTCGGCACTGACCA
>PIVZ01000227.1 GCA_003354045.1 bacterium | reverse complement strand
GGGAGAGACCGGGATCGGCAAGAGCAGGCTGTTCAAGGAGGCCACAGGAGCCGACGCGTTGGGCGGGGCGGTTCTCCTCAAGGGACGGTCGCTCTCCCTCGGACAGAGCCGCTCCTTCCACCCGGTCGTCGATATGCTGCTCGAACAATCACGTGTCGAGGAAGGAGCGACCCCGGAGCAGATGCGGCGGGCGTTGGAAGCGTTCGTGAGTCGCGCCGCTCCGCAGGCCGCGGAAGAGATACTGCCGTTTCTGGCACAGCTCATCGGTGCCGAGCCGGGAGCTATGCGCTCTGAAACCGCGGCCATTCAAGGAGACGCGCTGGAGAAGCTCATCCACAAGAGTGTGAGAACTCTGCTGGAGCAGGCTTCGCAGATTCAACCAGTCATACTCGTTCTCGAAGACCTTCACTGGATCGATCAGTCTTCAGCCGCATTGCTCGAGTTTCTACTCCCGCTTGCGCAGACGCATCCGATACTGTTCATCCACGTATTTCGGCCCAGGTACGAGGATACCAGCGGGCGCATACTCACGTATGTGGAAAGCAATCTCGCCGAGCAGCATTGCCACCTGCGACTGGATCATCTTGGCGATAGGGCCTGCGATACGCTCATCGAGAACCTGATGAAGACGGACGAGCTTCCGGCTTCGATAAGAGGCCTCATCAAAGAGAAATCGGAGGGTAACCCTTTCTACATCGAAGAAGTAGTGCGTTCACTCATAGACCAGGGCGCCTTGGTTCGAAAGGGCGATCACCTGGTGGCAAGCAGCGGACTGCCGGGCATCGAGATACCGGGCTCGATTCACGATGTGACCATGGCCCGCGTGGATCTCCTGGAGGCGCAGGCGCGCAGAGTTCTCCAGGTAGGCTCGGTGTTGGGCAGAAGCTTCTCACGCAAGATCCTGGCCGAGGTTGTACCTGAAGGGATCGATATCGATGCGGAGCTGGAGACTCTGGTCGATAAGGGTTTGTTGGTGCGCGTGGCTACGAGAGGCACGGCAAGTGTCAGACGCAGGCTGCTGATTCCCGAGACGGAGTACTCGTTCCAGCATGCGCTGATACAGGACGCAGTATACGCCTCTCTCTTGAAGAGGGCGCGCCAGGAGCTGCACTTGAAGTGCGCCGAGGCAATCGAGCACCTCTTCTCCGAACGCCGCGAAGATTTCCTCGGCATGCTCGCCTACCACTTCGTAAACGCCAACGCGCCGCAGAAGGCCGAAGAATATCTATTTGCCGCCGGTGAACATGCAGCCAGATCGGCAGCGTCCGCCGAAGCACTGCACTACTTCCGTGAAGCGAATCGTTTCTATCTTTCCTCGCGCGGAGAGGCAGCGGACGAGCGCAAGAAAGCACTTCTGGAAAAGAACATAGCACTGGCACTCCTCAACACGGGAGAACTCGCCGAGTGCATCGGGCATTTCAACGCCGCTCTCGATCTGTACGGAGAGAAAGTCCCGAAGAGTGCCTTGGGGCTGAATCTCAAGCTTGCGGCAGACCTTCCGGCGATATTCTTGCATCTGTACGGCGGCGTCAGGGGGCGCTTGCGTAAGCGGTCCAAGGAAGACGACAGGGCGTTGTTCGAAATCCTCTACAACCGCGCCAGGGCTCAGAACCCGACCGATCCGAAGCGTAGCTTCTTCGACAACCTGACTGCGATTCGCCAGCTAACCAACATGAATCCTGCCAAGACCGATCACGCCTGTGGCATGTACGCCTCGGCCGGTTTGTTCTTTTGCTTCTCAGGGTTGTCGTTCGCTGTAGGGCGAAAGCTGCTTGCCACCGCGCAGCCGCTGGCGAGCGACGGTGGCGTGGGCGACAAGTTCCAATACCGGACCATGGCCTTCGTCTTGCATTACCTCCAAGGCGATTGGACGGAGAGTCACGACATTGACGAAGGACTCCTGGACTACGGCCTGCGGGTCGGCATGCTCTGGAACGCCGACATTTATCTGGGCCTCAACTGTGAGCGGAACATGCGCCAGGGCAAGTACGAACTGGCGCGCAAACAGATCGAAAAGCTCGGGACCCTATCGCCTGAATTCGGCTATGAGTTCGCCGAGTCGAACGTATACGCCAACAATGCTTATCTGTTGGTCGAGAAGCGCGAGCTTCCTGAAGCGCTGACTGCCGTGCAGGCTTACCACGACTCCCGCCATGAGGACACGTTGAGGTTGATTGCCCTCGGTATGCGCGCCAAGGTCGAGGTGCTTCAGGGGAAGATCGAAGAAGCCGGGGCCACACTCGAAAGAGCGGAGCGCATAATACGCAGATCCGGGCAGATTCCCCCCTACTATCTCGGAGCATACACGACGAGCCGGCTGCTCGTAGACCTCGAGCGGCTGCAGGCCGAATGCGTCGGCGCTGGCCGCCCTCGCGCCGGTCGTCTGGTGCGAAAGAGCCTGAACCATTGTCGTCACGCGTTGAAGACGGCCTCGAGCGTCGCCCGGGAGCGGACGGAGACTTTCCGCCTTGCCGGAGATCTCTACTGCTTGCTCGGCAAGGAAGGAGAGGCGCGGCGGTTCTGGGAGAAAGCTTTGGCCGAGGGCGAGCGCCTGGGAGCAAGACCGGAGGTGGCCCGCACCTGCATGGATATAGGGTACTGGTTGGCCCTACGCTCGCCGTCGGGCGCGACCTTCAACGACAAGAACGCCGCGGCCTGGTTGACCGAAGCGCGTTCCGTGTTTGCCGAGCTCGGGCTGAGATGGGACCTCGAGCGACTGGACACCGCGCGGGAACGGGCGGTGGCCTGAGGCGGAGAGCTGCTGAGCGCCTCGGTCTGCACCCCAAGAAATAGCCTGAGCCGCAAAGTGGCCCGGGCCGCACAGTGTCCTGAGGCGTGCTCGAGCGCCGCCTGGATTTTTAGCTGAATAAGTCTGCAAATGCGCTCCCCCTTGACGAAGGCTCCCCAGGGGAATAGTCGAGTTTAGACGCACCCACGCCAGACGCCCTTTCCCGCCTTATACGCAAGACGGGGAAAGGAGGGTGGTATGATGCTTAGCTCGACGGCACGCCGTGCCGACCCCATGCGGTATCGACCTTGGTATCGCAGAGTTCTCAGCCTGTCCGCGGCGGTGATACTGGCGCTTTGCGCTGTGACGGTCCCAGCCAACCGGGTACAGGCCTCATGCAACATAATTCCCGGGACGTCGAGGGCGTTCAGAGGCTTCCTCGCCACTGTGGACCGACCGTTCGCCGGTCCCGGTGAATGGGTGGAGCTGAACCTCGGCTCGGGATGCTACCTGGCCTCGCCGGGCTTCTCGGCTCAAGCGGACGAGCACGTCGTTACGATCGTGTTCAAGCCCCCTGGAGGGCAGAGCAACATCGCGGTGCTGGCCGAAGATTGCGCCGCACTGGGCGCAGAACTCGGGGTGTGCGAGGCGCTGGCGGAAGTGGACAGCGCGACCTGCGTGCCTGCGGTTGCCGACGACGGCATCAGTTTGCCGCCCTTCGATCTCGGAGTAGTGATGCGGGACGGAGAACGGAACCTACGTTTTCGTTTTCCAGATACCGACGAGTTCTTGGGCGCCGTCGGCGACGATCACACGTTCAGCGGCCCGGCGGCAATCGCAGTCACAGGCACCGGGGATTCACTCCCCTGCTCTCTGGCGGCGGATACCTGTTCGACGGAGATAGGTCTGGTTGCCTGCGCGGACGAACTCTACGCTACTGATGGTACTTGCTCGCAGACGCCTCACGACACTTTCGCTCACTTCACCGCGCTGCCGCCGGCCAACGATTATCAGGCACTGTGCGTCGAGCCGGATCCGCCGTGTACGGCCACTGCCGCCGAGGTTCGTTTCACGACCGATTCCGCAGGGAATCTCCTGATGCCGATGGACTGGCGCGGCATCCTGGTCGGCCAGGGAGTGCCGATTGCCAGGCTCTTGCGCGGCAGCTCGACGGTGGATGCCTTCACGGCGAGCCCGGGACCGATCGTCATACCCGGGGGCGCATTTCTCGCTTCATTCTCCATCGAGGGAGGACTGTTGCCGCCGGTTTTCGATCCGCAACACGATGCCGAGGAGGTCGAGACGGTCACACTGTTCGGTTCTGCCGATGCTCCGGCGACGGTTCTGCGCATTGCCAGGCGGTCATCGGCCTTTTCCGAGTGCACGGGGGGAAACAACAATGGGCTGCCCTGCGTGGAAGCCGAAGACTGCCCCGACGGAGCCTGTCTGGGGACGACGTGCAGGGGAGGCGGCAACGACGGTGGAGCTTGCAGCTCGGACGCCGAGTGCCCCGATGGAGAGTGCGGTGCCTCACTGTTCGATTTCAGCGATAGATACGATGGCGGCGTAGGGCCAGTCACCATCTCCAGATTGGTGTCTCGCCTGGGTAGAGCCGGCGGCGGGCAGGCCGGGATCTGCCAGGGGGGTGGCAGCGAAGGGGCGCTTTGTGCGAATGACGGCGAATGTCCTGACAGCGTCTGCGTGGCCTATCGCCTGGAGTCGCTCGACCCGGTGCCTCTCGAAGGTCTTCGCCAGACCGACGAGGCATCTGCCTTCACGGTGAGCGAAGCGGTTGCTGCAAGGGATCTCAATGGCGACAACGATAGCGTGGACTCGGTGATCACGCTCTCCGACCGTGAGACGGGAAGGCTGCAGCCACTCGGCGCGCCGGCAGGTTGCGGTATCGGTGGAACCCCCGACGGGCGCGGCGTTGCGCGGATAACGCAACTGCCGTTCAGCTATCCGGCCGTGGCGGTGGAAGGCGACATAGCGGCCTTCCTCGAGTCGGAGCCGCTCGAGAACGGTTGCGACATCAACAGCGACGGCGACGTGTTTGATACCATTCTCAGGGTGTTCGAGCTCGGAGGCTCGGAGGTGGGATCGGACGTCGATCCACCGATAACCGTTGACCCGGAACCGGTGATCGGCAGCCGTAGCATCGCGGTTTCCGGCGGTCAGGTCTTCTTCCGCACCCGTGAGGCTTCGGGTACGAGCCGCCAGACCGTACGGGTCAACGTCGATTCCGCCGGCAACGAGGAGACGGTGGCTGAGTGCCCGAGCGCGGTTGCCAACCTGTTCGACGGCCGCGCCTGCCCGCGCTCGATCGCGATATCGGAAGACGGCCGTTTCGTCGCGTTCAGCAGCGAGGCGACCAACCTGGTGGCCGGCGACGTGAATGATGCCAGCGACGTATTCGTGCACGATCTCGAAACCGGTGGCACCGAACTGGCAAGCGTGGCGAGCAACGGGGATCAAGGCGACGGTCACAGCGGCTACGGCTTCGAAGAGGTCTCGATTTCGGCAGACGGCAACCTGGTGGCCTTCACCAGCGCCGCCACCAACTTGGTCGCTGACGATACCAACGGCGTAGATGATGTGTTCGTCCGTGACCTCCAGGCGACGACCACGGAGCGAGTAAGCGTCGATTCCGCTGCCGTGGAAGCCGAGGCTGCCAGCGGCCGTCCCAGCATCTCGGGTGACGGCCTCTCCGTTGCCTTCACCAGCGCCGCCGACAACCTGTCGGTAACCGACGACAACGCCGTGCAGGACGTCTACCTCCGTGATCTTCAGGGCGATGTCACCGAGCTCATAAGCGTGAGCTCTGAGGGTGGTGAGGGCAACGGGAGCAGCGGAACCGAGGCCAAGGCCAACGCGCTGTCTGCGGACGGCCGTTTTGTCGCCTTCACCAGCTTTGCCAGCAATCTCGTCGCCGGCGACACCAACGCCTTCGAGGACGTGTTCGTGCGCGACCGTCTCTCGGGCAGCACCGAAAGGGTGAGCGTGGACTCGAGCGGCACGCAGGCCAATGGTTGGAGCGAAGACCCGAGCATCTCGAGCGACGGCCGCTTCGTGGCCTTTGCCGCCTACGCCTCCAATCTGGCGGCCGGCGACACCAACGATACCGGCGACGTATTCGTGCACGACCGCGACACCGGCATGACCGAGCGGGTGAGTGTCGATTCCAACGGCTTGCAGGCCGATGGTCTGAGTGAAGCATCTAGCATCTCCGGTGACGGCCGCTTCGTGGCCTTCAAGAGCTCGGCCGAGCTGGCCGAGAGCGACCAGTATTTCGACGATGTCTACGTGCACGACCGCTGGAGTGGAGCCACCGAGATGGTGAGTCTCAGCTCGGCCGGCGTTCAAGGCGACGACGAGAGTGGCACGCCGTTCTACAGCTCGGTCTACATCTCGGCCGACGGCCGCTTCGTGGCGTTCCCGAGCTACGCGGACAATCTGGTCGATGGCGATACCAATGCCGTGCGCGAGGACGTGTTCGTGCGCGGGATCGATCCCGCCGACCTCACGAACGACATTTTCGGCGACGGTGTGATCGACGATACCGTGCTGCAAGTGCTCGATTCGACGTCGGGCCTACTGACCCCTCTCTGTCCCGCCACTCGAGTTGCCGTTGCCGGGGGAGCCGCGGCCTTCCTTCGCCCGGAAGCGGAAACCGGAACCGCCGGCTGTCCTGGTGGTCCGCTCAATGGCGACGGCGACAGCGACGATTCGGTCGTTCACCTGTGGCAGGGCGGTGCAACGGCCAGCAACCTGAGCCGCGCCGCTGTCGCGGTCTCGCTCTCAGATCAGTGGCTGGCGGCGCTCGTTTCCGAGGCCGGCCAGGGTGGGGCGAGCCTCAACAGCGATGCCGATACGGATGATGACGTGGTGGCGGTGCATCGACTCGGCGACCCGCCGGGCTCGTGGCAGAACGCGGGCGTGGCGGCCGATGCGCTCGACGTTTCGGGCTCGACGGTCGTGCTGCTCACGCCAGAAGCCGACGAGAACGATCAAGACCTCAACGGCGACACCGACGCGGTTGACCGCGTAATTCAAATATACGACGCCGACGCGGATCAGGTACTGAACGTCGAGATGTCCGCCGAGGAGTTCGTGCTCGGAAGCGAGCTGCTGGCGTTTCGCACCCTCGAGTCAACCGAGCTCACGGCGGCCAGGCAGGGAATCGGCAACAGAGTGGCCGGCTCCGCGCCGAGGCCGGTGGAGGCGGCCGACTTGAACGCGGACGGGGATACGGATGATGCCGTTCTCCACGTCTACGACTTTGAATCCGAGACGCTCATCAACACTGGGCAGGCGGTCATTCCCTGCCGCCTCGAGGCTTGCGATCCACGGACTCCCTACCGAGTGCTCGACGACGTCGTGAGATTCCTCACCTTGGAATCCGACCAGGGCGAAGACCTCAACGGTGACGGTGACGAGGACGATCTCATCCTGCAGAGCTTCAACGCGGCCATGGCCCTTGGCAACCGTGCTCAAGCCACCCGGCGAGGGGCCGATGGGCGTATGCGCTACAAGCGCACGGTGGCCTTCGGGCGGCTGGTCGAAGCCGGAGCCTTGACTACCTTTGCCGCAGTGAGCGCTGGAGTCTGTACCGACACCGCCGAGGCCTGTGCAAGCGATGACGACTGCCCGGATGGCG
>PIVZ01000226.1 GCA_003354045.1 bacterium | reverse complement strand
AGCCGCAGCGAGTCAAGAGACCCACGGCAACAAGCACCAGATGGACGTTTGACTGCCCCCGTGGGCCCGTGCTTCTCTATCTCCGCATGGCCTATATCCGACATATCCCACCATCACGGGCGGGAGGGCGCCTCGCCCAGGTCTATCGCGAGATCCGTACGGATGTCCCGCGGGTCCCCAATCTGATGCAGGTCTTCAGCCTGCGCCCCGAGACCATGGCGGGGGTGTACCACTCCTGGCTCTCGATCATGTGGACCGGCCATGTCCCGCGGGCAACCAAGGAGCTGGTGGCGATGGTGGTGGCCAAAGCGAGCCGCTGCGAGTACTGCGCCGATTCGCACATGGTCTTCTTGCAGGCCACGGGCATGGACCGGGACAAGTGCTACGAGGTCGAAAGCCTGCTGGCCGATGCCGCCTCCCTTACCCCTCAGGAGAGGGCCGCGGTGCGTTTCGCCGCGCGAGCCACCAGCGAGCCTCGTGCGGTGCAGCCCGCCGAGCGCATGTTGTTGGCCAAGGCGTGGCCGAACATCGAGGAGCGCGTCGAGATCGTGGCCAGCATTGTGGCGCTGAACGCGGTAGCCCGTCTCGCCAACGCGCTCGGCGTGGGCCCCGACATTCCGGCACCGCTCAGACGTTACGATGCCGGGCGCAAGACGGTTCTGGCTATGCTATCGCGCTGGACGTCGGCTACCCTCGACCTTGGCGAGAAGTCGATTCCCGCCGAGCCACCCGAGCAAAACCGTGCCGCGTTAAGTGACCTCTTCCGTACGCAGCTAGGCTTCAACAGCCTGCCGCCCGGCTTCGAACTGCTCGAGGTTTGCCCCGAGGTGTTCGACGGTCAGCTCCGGGTGATCAAGAAATCGGTGATGGTGGTACCGCGCGACCGCTGGATGCGGATCGGGCTGGTGGTGGCTCGGCTCACGGGCTGCGACTACTTCTCCATCAACTGTGCCCAGTGGCTCGCCCAGCGTGGCGAGGAAGCGACCGAGGTGATCGCCGCCAGCGAAGGAGGCGGCTCCGGCCTCTCGGATGCCGAAACCGCGTGCCTCCGCTTTGCGCGCGATTTGACGCTTCACTCCCACACCATGGGAGAGGACCACATCCACGAGCTGCGCGGGCACGGACTGTCCGACGGGGCTATCCTCGACCTTGCTTTCGTGGCCTCCATCTTCAACGGAATGGCGCGTTTGGTTCTGGCGCTGGCACCGTTCTAGAATAGCCTTCGAATCCAGACCCGAGGGCTGCTCAGGTGGCGACCGACCAGATATCAGGCAAAGTGTTCCGCTTCCTCTCAGCGATGCATCCATCGCTGTCGAAGACCGACCGTAAACGTTACGCCGAGTTCGAGCCCGACACCTGGTACCCGTGGACGCCGGAGGTGGCCGGCGAGTTTACGGACCTGATGCGGCGCTCGCCCAGGGATACCAGCTTTGCGCGTGGCTTCGCCTATGCGGCACAGAAAGGCGTGCCCGAGGGCCGCTACATTTGCACCCCTAACCTGCTCGAGAGCATCGCCTCGCTGCCCGCGGCCTACAAAGGCGACGGAGGCAGCAGCGGATTCTCGGCCACCGTCGAAGGAGACGGCCGGGCCACCGTGACCTACCGAGGCATGCCCGGCTTCAGCAATGTCTGCATAGCCATCCGCGGCGAGCTGACCCAGCGCCTGCAGGGCTCCGGGGCCACCGGGCTCGACGTGCGCCACACCCAGGGCTGCCGGCTGCAGGGCGGCGATACCTGCCACTTCGAGGTCTCCTGGTCGGGCGTGGTCGTTCCCAAGGGTGCGCAGCCCGTTGATCCGGCCGAGCTGCTCGGCGGCGACGGCTTCGAGATACCGCCCGATATTGCCGCCACTGGGCCCGAGAGCGCGACGAACACGGCCGTCGAAGAGGAAGCGACCGCCACTGTAGATCTGGCCGCCTCCTCCGATAGCGGAGCCAGCTTCAGTGGGGATGCGGCTGTAGCCGCATCCGGGCCGGAGATCGTAGACGGGGGCGCTGGCCCGTCAGCGGCGCCTGCTGCAACTGAAATTCACGGTCGCGCTGCCGGCGCTGCCGCGGCCTCTGCGGTGGCTGGCGCTTCACAGGTCGCTGCTTCCGAGATTCCCGGGCGCCCGGGAGTGCGCGCCTCGGTTCGCGAGGTGGTCGAGCAGTTCGAGGCCATGGTCGCCGAGGCTGACAAGCAGGCGCGGCTAAACGACGAGCTCGAGGGACAGGTGGTAAGCCTACGCGCCGAGCTCGATCTTGCACGCAAGCAGGCCCAATCAGACTTGGCCGCAGCTCGCAGTGAGGCCGCCGAGGCACACGCCGAGCTCGACGCGCTCAAGAAGAAGATCCTGGCCATTGTCGAAGAGGGCTGATTCGGCTCCCGACGGACCTCCGCCGAGTAAGCGCAGCGGCTCACCGCGCATCATCCTGGTGGGACCGCGTGGCGGCGCCAACGTTGGCGCCGTGTGCAGGGCGGTCAAGAACACCGGCGCAGGTGCACTGGTGACCGTCGATGGCGCGTTCGACGAGGAGGAGGCCCGGCGCATGGCCGTGCACGCGGCCGACGTCCTCGAGGCGCGTACCGAGGTGGGCTCGTTGCGCGAGGCGGTCGCCGGCTCTGCGGTAGTCGTGGGAACGACGGCGCGCACCGGCCCGTTGCGCGAACGCAGCGCCGACATACGAACCGTGGCGCGCGAGTTGGTTCGGTGGGAGCGGGAGCGGTCCGATGCCGGGCGCGAATTTGCCTTCGTGTTCGGACCGGAAGACCGGGGCCTGTCGAACGAGGAAATCGCCGTCTGCCACCGCCTGGCCTTCATACCTACTTCGCCGGACTACCATTCGCTCAACCTTGCCCAGGCGGTTCTGCTGTGTTGCTACGAGGTCATGCGTGCGCGCCACGGGCTCGCGGCCCCTTCATCCGAGGTGGCGAGGGATGCCCATGAAGCGGCCGCCGCCGCTCCCGCGAGGCGCCCACCGGCCGATGCGGGGGAAATCGAGGACATGTTCGTCGATCTGGAGGGCGCCCTCGTAGAGATCGGCTTCCTCTTCGAGGATCATCCCGAGCGTGTCATGGCCTCGCTGCGCTCCTTGCTCTCACGGGCCGGCCTCGACGAGCGTGAACTCAAGATCCTCCGCGGGCTCGCGAGGCAGATACGCTGGTTCGCCCGCGACGGTCGCGAGGTGGCGGCCGACAAACGGGCGCGCGGGGTGAAGCTTCGCTGAGCGCTGCGGGGGTGCTTCCCGGACCCAGTGCCCGGGCCATGTTGCAAGTGGGTTGTTGGGCCAGTAACGTGTCGAGACGCGGTGAGGGCAGATACGGGCCCGGCCGATCGAAGGAGATACTGATGCTGGTAGTAATCGCGAAGATTCGCGCCAAGGATGAACATGCTGACGAGGTTGCCGGGGCGCTTACCGGTATGGTCGAGTGGGTAGGGGAGAACGAGCCCGAAACGCTCTCGTATTCCTGCAATCGCGTCAGCGACGACCGCAACGTTTTCGTGATCTTCGAACGTTACACTGGACAAGAGGCTTTTCAGGCCCACTCGGCATCGGAGCGTTTCGCCGAGCTAGTGGGAGAGATGCAGGGAAAGCTCGACGGCGGAATCGAGATACAGATGCTCGAGGAGGTCGCCGCCAAGCTCTAAGCAGAACCGCTTGAAGCGTTTGGTACTAGCGATAGGGCGGCGGCCACGCCTGGCGCTCATCCTGATACTGCTCGCCAGCTCGGCGGCGCTGGCCGGGCTGCCGCGTGTAACTTTCGACAGCTCGCTGGCCTCGCTTACCGTTCCCGACGATCCCACCCGCGTCTTCAACGAGAAGATCCGCGCCCAGTTCGGCGATGAGGAGATCGGCGTGGTTGCCGTGACCGCGCCTGACGTCTACGAGCCCGCCGTCGTCGAAGGGCTCGTCCGCCTTACCGAGGATCTCTCGCGCGTTACGGGCGTAAGCCGCACACTCAGCATAACCAACGCCTCCGACCCCCCGGCCGACGTCTTCAACCCTCCGCCTTTGCTGGCACCGGGGCCGGTGACGGCACCAGCGGCGGCGCGCCTTCGCGCGCGGGTCGTCGCCAATCCCATCTACGTTCCCAATCTCGTCAACGCGGATGGGACTGCGGCGGCCGTGGCGGTGTTCTTCAAGCGTGCGGCCACCACCGAGGACGAGGCGGCCGTAGACCAGAACATCCTCGACTTGCTCTCCACCTACGACGGGGCCGGCGAGCTCTACTACACGGGCATGTCGCATATTCGCGTCCAGGCCATCAGCCTGATGCGTCAGGATCTCGCGTTCTTCCTGCCCTTGAGCCTCGCCCTCATGACGGTCGTCTTGTGGATCTGTTTCCGCTCGCTACGGGCCACGTTACTGCCCTTGTTTACGCTCACCTTCGGTGTGGCCTGTCTTCTCGGCGTTATGGGCTGGCTAGGCGAGCCTATCACCCTGACGACCCTGGTGTTGCCCTCCCTGCTGCTGGTAATCGGTGGCTCCTACTCCGTGCACGTGGTGGCCACCTACCTACTCGACGAGGAAACCCGCGCAGCAGAGGCGGGTGAAGACTCAGTCGAAGTGAGTTCCGAGGAGCGGCTTGCGAGCGTGCTCGGAAGCGTCGGTCTGCCGGTTTTGGTATCGGCGCTGACCACCGCGGTGGGTTTTGGCTCGCTTGCGATACACCCGATTCCCGCCATCGCGGGCCTCGGCAAGTACGCCGTGCTCGGCATCGCCATGGTGGCCGTCGGTTCGTTGCTCGGCGTGCCACTGACTTTTCTCAGCGTTGGCGGTCTGCGCCGCTCGGTCAGAGGAGCAACCGGCGCCGAGCAAAAGGGCCTGCTGCCCGCTCTCGACGGCCTGATCATGGCCGCCGGGACGATGGCGATCGACCACCGTCGTACCGTGATCCTCGCCGCGGCTACAGTGGTTGCGGTTTCCACCCTCGGTGCTCTCGAGATCAAGTCGGACACGGATTTCCTCAGGGCTTTTCGCAAGAGCTCCGAGGTCCGGCAGACCTACGACACGGTGACCGAACGGCTGGTCGGCCCGAGCCCCGTCTCGGTAATCGTCACCGCGCCCGAGGCGGGCTACTTCAAGGCGGTAGCGCCACTCAGGCGCATCCGCGATCTGCAGAACTTCATGGAATCGATCGACGGGGTGCACACCAGCATCTCACTGGTGGACTACTTCGACGAGCTCGACCTCGGGTTGCAGGCTGCTCCGGGCGGTATCGACGTTGACGCCGACGGCAACCTCGTGGACCTGCCGCCACCGCCGAGCTTCTGGGACGACCCCGAGGAGCAGCTCCCACAGATCCTCCACCTGGTCTCCGCCAGCCCGCGCACTTTCTCAGGGCTCGTAGACAAGGAATTCCGCCGCCTGAACATAACGCTGCGGACCTCGCTCACCGGCTCGCGAGAGACGGCCGAGCTGCGCCGCCAGGTAAAGGCCTACGGAGCCGTCATCTTTCCGCTCGGCGTGAGCGTCGAGCTCACCGGCAGCCTGGTGATCATGAGCGAGGCCTCCGACCGCATCATAAGCGGACAGATCGAGAGCGTAGGGCTTGCCTTCAGCGTCATCCTGGCGGCGCTGGCCCTGATGTTCCTGTCCCTGCGTGTGGGGCTGGCCGCGATGATTCCCAACGTGCTACCGATCGTGGTGTTCTTCGGCGTGATGGGCTGGCTGGGCATCGAGCTCAACCTGGCCACCAGCGTCATCGGCGCCGTCGCCCTCGGCATCTCGGTAGACGACACCATCCACTACATGGCTCGGCTCAACCGAATGGTGAAGGTCAGCCCCACGCAACGCGATGCCCTGCTGCGCACGCTCGCGGCCGTTGGCCGGCCGGTGGTGGCCACCTCCATAACACTGACGGCCGGCTTCCTGGTGATGGGCCTCTCGGGCTTTGCCATCATAACTGCCTTCGGCCTGCTGGCTGCGCTTACGATGATGACGGCACTTGTCACCAACATCATGCTGTTACCCGCAATACTGGCCACGGTGCCGGTGGTCAGCGTTTGGGACCTCGTCGCCTACCGGCTGGGCCCGAGTCCCCACCTGACGATTCCGCTATTCCGCGGACTGGGGCGATTTGCCGTCCGCCTGATCGTGCTGCTGGGCCGGCTGCGAAAGTTCGAAGAGGGTAGCCACATCGTCCGCCGCGGCGAGCCCGGAGAGGAGATGTACCTGGTCCTCGAAGGTGGCGCCGAGGTACGTCTGGTAGACGGCAACGTCGTGCCGCTCTCGCGCGGCGGCATCGTCGGAGAGATGGCGCTGCTGCGCCAGTCGCCGCGCGCCAACGACGTTGTGGCCACGACCGCCGTAGAGGCTCTGGTGATCGACCAAGATTTCCTGCGCCGCCTGCGCATCCGTTACCCGCGTGTGGCTTCCTTGTTCTTCATCAACATCGCACGGATTCTGAGCGACCGCCTCGAGGCGGCGAACCGCCGCAAGGCGGATTGATTCCGGCCTCGCACCGCGCAATATTTCCGCACGCATGACTACTATCAGGAAGAGAACCGGTAACTTTCTCGAGGACTTTCACGTCGGGCAGGTGTTTCGCCACAAGGGCGGCAAGACCATAAACGAGGGGCTCTTCAACGCCTTCACCGAATTCAACATGACCACCAACCCGCTCTCGAAGAACCGCGAGTACGCGCGGCTCTACGGCTTCGACGACATGGTGGTGCCGCCGGGCTTGGTGATGAACGTGGTTTTCGCGCAGACCGTCGAGGATATCTCCGAGAATGCACGGGCCAATCTCGAGTACATAGACATGCGCTTTGGCGCCCCCGTTTACGTCGGCGACACGCTCGAGGCCGAAACGACGGTGATCGGCATCAAGCCCTCATCCAGAAACAACGACCGCGGCGTGGTGCATGTGGGCACCGTCGGGCGCAAGCAGGACGGCGCGGTAGTGATCGCTTACGAGCGCAAGGTGCAGGTGTGGAAGGACGATCTCGATGCAGTCGTCGAGTCGGCCGAACTCGAGGAGAAGCCGTCGGTCGATTGCCAGCCGGTCATCCCGGGCTTCGGTGCCGCCACGGACTACAAATCGAAGGCGCATCTCTCGAACGCCGACACCTACTTCGAGGACTTCAAGGGCGGAGACGTCTACGCGCACTCGCGTGGCCGTATGGTCACAGAGGAGCACATTGCGCTTACCGCCCAACTCGACAACACGTCGCAGGTGCACTGCAACCAGTTCCTGATCGAACAGAACCCCGAGAAGTACATCGGCGGCCGCCTGATCATCTACGGCGGCATTCCTTTCAACGTGTGTCTGGGGCTCTCGTGTCCGGACATCTCGGACAATGCGCTCGCTGATGTGATCTACACGACAGGCCGCCACGTAGGTCCGCTGTTCGCGGGCGATACCGTGTTCGCAGCCACCGAGATCCGTGAGACCCGCGATTTCCCGGGCCGCGACGACC
>PIVZ01000822.1 GCA_003354045.1 bacterium | reverse complement strand
CGCGGGCCCACGAAGGTTACCCCTTCCTCGCCGCAGCGCCGGGCAAACTCGGCGTTCTCGCTCAGGAACCCGTAGCCGGGATGTATGGCGTCGCAGCCGGCTTCCTTGGCTATCGCGACAATCTGCTCACCATCTAAGTAAGCCGCGACCCCCGAGCCGCGCAGAGGCCGGCCCTCATCTGCCTTGCGTGTGTGCAAGCATCGCGCGTCGTCCTCGGAAAAGACCGTCACCGTGCGAATGCCTAGCTCGGCAGCCGCGCGCATGACCCTGATGGCTATCTCGCCTCTGTTGGCGATGAGAAGACTCTTCACACTCATGGAACCTGTTTTCCGTCCGATGGTTTCATCATAGTGCGCAACGCCGCAGGTGCGGGCGCATGCCCAGACCATATGGACTGTCCAGCCAATATTGCTTGCCGCGGGCAGCGCCCGCCGAATACTAGCCGGTTGTCGATATGTACGATAGGCCGCCCGTGAGGTCGCGGAGCCAGAGGCCTGGCCAGGGTCGGCCGCCTGCCGCCCCGCCCGGAGCTACGCGGCTGGCGGCAGCTGCGGATTCCCCACATACTCCTGCTCGCATTTTCGCCCGTGCACCCATGGCGAGGCGTCGCGCTTTGACCGCAGCGTGACGACATCCGGCAGGTCATCAAGAAGAGGAGAGACGTCGTGGATATCATGGAAGCCATGGGGGCGCGCAAGAGCATCAGGGGTTTCAAGAAGGACCCCGTACCCAAAGAAGTTTTGAGCCAGCTGCTGGAGGTCGCCGGGCGCGCCCCGTCGGGGATGAACTCGCAGCCGTGGGAGTTCTTCGTCCTGGCCGGAGACGTCTTGGAAAGCGTCAAACAGGCAAACGTCGAGAAGCTCAGCTCCGGCACGCCGCCGAGCCCCGAGCATCTGGTGGTCGGCTGGGGCTCCGATACGGTTTATCGCCAGCGCCAGGTGGCTCTTGCCAAGCAGCTCTTTCAGCTCATGGATATAAAGAGAGAGGACACGGCGGCTCGCGGCCAGTGGATGGAGCGGGGTTTTCGCTTCTTCGACGCACCGGCGGCCATCATCGTCGTGGTCGATCGCGCGCTGACCGAGGGAGCGCCCCTGCTCGATATCGGCGCCGTGATGCAGTCGATCTGCCTGGTGGCCACTGACTACGGCTTGGGCACCTGCATCGAGGACCAGGGCGTGATGTATCCGGACACCGTGCGGGAGTTCACGGGCATGCCCGACTCCAAGCAAATCATCATCTCGATAGCGATTGGCTACCCGGATTGGGATTTCCCGGCCAACAAGATAGAGAGCGCCCGCGAACCCCTTGACGACATCACTACGTGGTGCGGGTTCGAATAGAGGGAGACGTCCGCACCACTCGCCGCGGCCGCTGGGCCGGGTCCATTGCCGGGATCAGTTGCCTGCGTCGGTTCGCTGGAAGCGCTGCCTGCCGGCAACGAAGGTCTGCTCGACGTTGATCTCTGCGATCGCATCCACGGATACAGCGCGCGGGTCTGCTGACAAAACGACGAAGTCGGCGAACTTCTCCTTTGAGATAGAGCCTTTCTCATCCTCCTCGAAGGAAGCGTAGGCCCCGCCCATGGTGAAGACGTAGAGCGCCTGCTCGACGCTCAGCCGTTGAGCGGCGCCGTAGACCTTCCCCAGCCGGCTCTTGCGCGTAACCAGGCTTTGGATACGGCGCATCGGGTCGAGGGAGCTTACAGGAAAGTCCGAGTTGCCGGCGTTGGGAATTTCGTACTCGAAGGTCGATGCATTGGCGAACATCCAGTCCCAGCGGTGCTCGCCGTAGGCCTCCAACATCGGGCCTTTCTCGAACACA
>PIVZ01000821.1 GCA_003354045.1 bacterium | reverse complement strand
AAACTGGGGCGAGAGTACTTCTTGGAGCAGGCTGCCGGAGCGGTCGGTTGCACTCCGCTCGGCTTCGGCGTGTGCGGAGGAGCCGGGGCGCAGAGCGCCGGCACCGACGTTTCCTCCGGCATGGGGTGCAGAATGTCGGCCGAGGTCGGGAGGGCCGTCGGGCAAGCCCGATTGACCAGGAAGGAGGCTAACGAAATCGTCGTGCGCATCACCGACAAGTATCAACTTCACATCGACGACCGCAGCGCCCATACGATCGGGTTGACCTATCAGGAAGCCCACGATGTGGAGACCTCGCGGCCGAAACCCGAATTCCTGGCGACGTACAACCAGGTCAAGGCGGAACTGAAGGAAGAGTTCGGACTTCCCATGAAGTGGACGGAAACGCCATGAAGACATCGGCACGCGAGAGCGACACTGTGCGAACAGGAGGCCCAGTTCCGGATACGGACCTGACCCGATGCGTAAAGGACTACGCACGCGAGGAAGTAGGTTTCGATCTGGTAGGAATCGCTGCTGCCGACGATCCGCAATTCGACATTGCTCCGGAAGGCCACAAGCCCGCGGAATGGCTGCCGGGCGCCAAGTCAGTGGTGGTCGGAGGCATCAAGGTCCTCCGCGAGATCCTGCACACCACGCCGAGTCCTGTTTACGCCAAGCACTACGACCAGCTCAACTTGTGGCTGACTCAGGCGGCGTACCAGTTGTCCCGATTCCTTCAAGAGAAGGGTTTCCAGGCGATGTATTCCCCGGAGTCGGATCCTTACGAGTACTTCGGCGCACAAAGGGAACGCGGTGAGACCAGGTATTCCCCCAGCTTCTGTCACATCCACGCCGCGGTTGCGGCCGGATTGGGGACGAGGGGGAAGGTGGGGGTGGTATTGACCCCGGAGTACGGCCCGCGCCAGCGCTGGATCAGCGTGATCACGACCGCGCCGCTGGTCCCGGATCCACGATTGGCGAAGGAGCAATGCATCGAGTTCCTCAAGCCGGGGTCCTGTGGGGATAAGTGCATTGAAGTCTGCCAGAAGGATCAAGGTGGCGCGCTGAAATCTTGGCCGGACGAAGGCGGAGTGGATATGTTCGCGTGCGATTGGGCCGATTTGAAGGCCGGAGGTCTCTCGTGCGGCCGGTCCATCGAGGCATGCCCTGTCGGGAAGGCGAAGCATTGAGGTCACGAGGCGTTGTTGCATAGACCCCGCGGGGTGCTCTTCGCGGGCGCGTCCGCCGCCGTTGCGCCCGCGCCTCCCACGACGTCTCTTACGACCAACTGTAACCGCCCGAAAGGACGTAAGAGACGACGGAGCGGATTGCGCCTACCTGTCGCGGGCCCGCTTGCGGTGCTGCATCACCACCCTGATGTGCCTGGCGAGCTTCTTGCCTTCGGCGCGGCGCGTGTGGGCTTCGTGGCGGGTCTCGAAGTAGTGGGCCTCCCGCTGGAGCTTGGCGTACGCCACGAGCCGCTCGGACGCCAGCTCGCCGGCCGCCACGGCCTGCTGGACCGCGCAGCCCGGCTCGTCGGCATGTTCGCAGTCGACGAAGCGGCAGCGGCTCGCCAGCTGCTCCAGGTCATCAAAGGTCCGGGACAGTCCGGCCCCGTCGTCGTGCCACAGCTGAATCTCGCGGATCCCCGGATTGTCCACGAGCAGCGCCCCATGCGGCAGGCGGAGCAGCTGGCGGCCGGTGGTGGTATGTCGCCCGTGGTCGTCGCCGGCGCGCACGGCGTTGGTGGGCAGGCGGTCCTCGCCGACCAGGCGGTTGATCACGGTGGACTTGCGGACGCCCGAAGAGCCGAGCAAGGCGAAGGTCTGCCGGGGCTCGA
>PIVZ01000225.1 GCA_003354045.1 bacterium | reverse complement strand
CTCACGATCCCCTCGTCCTGGCAGCGCAGGGGCCTGGTTCTGCGTGGCGAGGAAGGCGGCTGGGGCGGCATCATACTGGGCGACCCCTGCGTCGTTCACGACGAGGACATCGGCGGCTACCGTATGTTCGTCTTCGCTTTGCCACCGGGCCACGCCCAAGCCGTCTGTGTGGGCGGCGACCCGGCGACACCCGGCGCCTGGAGCTTCGAGGGACCTCTGGTCTTTTCGAACCCTACCGCCCTGGTCGGTGAAGCGGCCTACAAGCCCTACGTCGTCCTCGATCCTTATCGAGCCAACCACGCCGCCCGCGTCGGCGGACGTTACGCGCTCTTGGTAGTCACCTGCCACGAGGCAAAGGTGGTGCAGCGTGCCTGGGCAGACTCACTCTCAGGCCCTTGGGAGCTCGAGGATCATGTGCTCATCCCGAGGGGCAGCGGTTCCGACTTTGACGCCAAGCACGTGGACGCGGTATCGGGATATTACTTCGCCGACCGCGACGAGATCGTCTATTTCTACATGGGCTACCCCGAACAGCCTCAGGATCGCCCGACGAGCCCCTACGGCTCGGTGCAGGCCGCGGCAGTAGAGACGCTGGGAGACGACGCAGGTAAGGTGAGGAAACTCGGGCCGATCCTGCCACCCGCGGCCGACAGAGGTCATTGGGCCTCGGGCTGGGTGGGTGGTCTGCAGCTCCTTCGTGGGCGCGAGCATCGTTGGATAGCGGTCGTCAACGCCTCGCCTACACCACCGGATCCGGAAGATGACAGCGTGTGGCACGAGGAGCCTCCGCCAAGCCTCGGCGGCTTTGCAACCTGCGACGAGACGCGGCCGATCAGCGGCTGGCGATGGTGCAATGAACCGATCGAGTGGATCGAAGACGTGCCGGCCGAGGCGATTGCCGCCGGAGAAGGGGTGAACCTGTGGCGCCACCATCTCCTCGTTCTTGCCGACGGCCGTCTGGGTCTCTTCTACAACAGCGGAGAGTATTTCAAGGAAAGCCTGTACTTGAAGGTCGCTCAGGCTTCCATCTGAACGCACATCAGTGCAATCTTGTTGCAGGGAGTGGAAACAGTGGAGAGCAGGGTACTCATAGACGAAGCGGCAATCGCGAGGCGAGTGGCAGAGCTCGCCAAAGAGATCGCCGGCGACCTACCGGATCAATCCCCCATGGTTGTCGGTCTTCTCACCGGCAGCTTCGTCTTCATGGCCGACCTGGTGCGAGCGGCGTCGCGGCTCGGCATACAGCCCGAGGTCGATTTCATGGCCGTCTCCCACTATGGCGCGACAATGGAGGCGAGCGGCATCGTTGAAGTCCACAAGCAGACCTCTCTCGACGTCCGAGGGCACGCGGTCTTACTGGTAGACGATATTCTCGACACCGGCAGGACGCTGAGTCTGGTACGCGACCGCATGGTCGAGCGCGAGCCCGCGTGGATCCGCACCTGTGTTTTCCTCGACAAGCCGAGTCGGCGCGAGGTTGACGTCACGGCCGACTATGTGGGCTTCGAGGTACCTGACGTTTGGGTGGTGGGCTACGGGCTCGACGCCGCCGGTGCCGGGCGCGAGCTTCCCTACATAATGGCGGTGGAGCCGGACGAAGACAGGGCAGACGAGACCGACGAGCAATGATCCCCGGCGGCTCGGACACCGCGCGACACCGCGCCGAAGAGGCACACCTCAAGCGTGTAATTGCAGTCGGCAGAGGAGAAGAGCCGGCCGACCTGGTGATCACCGGCGGCCAGGTGGTAAATGTTTTCTCGGCTGACATCTACCACGCCGACGTCGCCGTGGCCGAGGGGCGCATAGTCGGCTTCGGAAGCTACGAAGGCCACGAGCGCTTCGACGCCTCAGGCCTCTACATCGCACCGGGCTTCATCGACGCTCACATACACATCGAATCGACGATGCTCACACCGCGAGAGTTCGCGCGCGCGGTCGTGCCGCTGGGAACGACCAGCGTGGTAGCCGACCCGCACGAGATCGCCAATGTACTCGGACTCGACGGCGTCAATTACATGCTCGAGGCCTCCCGCGAGCTGCCGATGCGGGTCTTTTTCATGCTGCCTTCGTGTGTCCCCGCCACCGGGCTGGAGACGGCCGGCGCAAGACTGGGAGCGCGCGAGCTCGACATGTTGATGTCACAGCCGCAAGTGCTCGGTCTGGCCGAGGTGATGAATTATCCCGCCGTGCTGGCCGGTGACGGTGAAGTGATCGAGAAGCTTCGCGTGGGCCACCTCAAGCGCATCGATGGGCATGCGCCGGGACTTTCTGGAAAGGACCTCAACGCCTATGTCGGCGTCGGCATAAAGTCTGACCATGAATGCATCACGGCCGAGGAAGCGCGCGAGAAGCTTCGTGCCGGCATGCACGTCTTCATCCGCGAAGGGAGCGTGGCCAAGAACTTGAGCGCCCTGCTTCCGGTCGTCAATGCATCCAACGCGGTACGCTGCGGGTTGGTCTCCGACGACCGCCATCCGACCGACCTGCTGGCAGAAGGCCACGTGAACTTCCTGCTCGAACGCGCTGTCGGCCTCGGACTTTCCCCGGTTACCGCGATCCAGATGGTGACGATCAACCCGGCCAAGTACTTCTTCACCACCGATCTCGGCGCGGTGGCACCCGGCTATCGGGCCGACCTCGTGTTGCTCGACAACCTGACCGACTTCAAGCCGCGCATGGTCCTCAAGGACGGCCGGCCCGTTGCGGAGAACGGCCGGCTTGTCATCGACCTGCCAGAGCCGGCGCCGCTGCCGCGCAGCACGATCAACATCCGCTGGGACGGTTTCGAAGGCTTCGAGATCAAGGCCGAAGGCGAGACGGCGAAGGTCATAGAGATCGTCCCCGATCAGCTCATCACCAAGAAGTCGGTCCTGCCACTCGCCGTACGAGACGGTCTCGCCGTGGCCGATCCAGACCGCGACATCGCCAAGCTGGCTGTGGTCGAGAGACACCGGGGTACCGGCAATGTCGGGCTCGGCTTCGTCACGGGGCTCGGCCTGCTCACCGGCGCGTTGGCCTCCAGTGTGGCTCACGATTCTCATAACGTCGTCGTGGCCGGCACCAACGACGCCGACATGGCCGTAGCCGTCCGCGAAATCGAGCGTACGCAGGGCGGCCTGGCGGCCGTCCGAGACGGCAAACTCGTCGGCTCGGTACCGCTGCCGGTGGCCGGATTGATGTCAGACCGGCCGCTCGAAGACGTGGCCCGCGACACCGAGGAGCTGTTCGAAGCGGCCCATGCGCTCGGAAGCTCACTGGCCAATCCGTTCATGGCGATGTCGTTCCTGGCGTTGCCGGTGATCCCCTCGCTACGTCTCACCGACCGCGGGCTGGTCGATGTCGAAAAGTTCCGCTTCGTTTCGCTCTTCGGCGCGGACTGACGTCGCGTCGTCTTCGAGCAGCGCCTAAGGAAAGCTTCTGATCGAGCTAATTTCTTTGGGTTTACTAAGAAAGGCTACGTCACGATTATCATTGACTCAGAACTGAGGCCGCCAGATAATCAAGACTAAGGCATCGCTTGGCGACCGTCACGGGAGGTTCCGCTCGCCGTACGGGCTGCCTCGCGTTACGGCCCCACGAGCCGTGTGGCCTGCCTGAGTGCGCTGTTGGGAGAGCCTCGCCGGGAACCCCCCGGTTGGGTCAGTGACCGAACTTAACTTGAACGGGCGACGCAACTCGCGTGCGGACGTGGAGGCTACCTTGCAGCCTTCGCTCGAGGAACGCGTGCGCGGTGGACTCTGGCTGCTACTGACGCTGGCCGGCGTGCTCGTCTTCTTCAACCTCCTCACCCTGGTCGGCCGCCTCTCCCACGTGCTTCCCCTCACGCTGTTCCGACTTGCAAGCACCGCCGCGTGTCTGCTGTTCCTGGTGGCGAAGCCCCGGAAGGAACGGGTCGCCGTCCGAACCGGGTTGGCCGGCGCGCTGCTGTTTGTCGTGTCGAGTTCGGCGCTGGCCTGGGAGGACGATCACTACGTCAGTATCGCGCTGCTGGGTGTGGCCATCACCACCACTGCCGCCGGCTACGTCCCGTGGGGGGTGCCTCCCCAGCTCCTCCTGGTCTTGACCTCCCTCGGCTGCACGCTGGGAACCGCCTACGCCGTCGAAGGCACGGTGGGCGGAGGTCTGAGCAGATTCGATATGGCAGCGATCACAGCCAGCTATGCGGTGTCCCTATATCTTGCCCAACAGCTGGCCCGTAGCCGCGTGCTGGTGGCGCGCCGCCTGCACGAGGCCAGCCGAAGCGACGAGCGCGTGCATGCCTACCATTCGCTCGTGGACACCATACAAAGGGCCGAGTTGCGCTTCATAGCCGAGGGGGAATCCGAAGAGATCTTTGAAGAGCTTCTCGCCTCCTTGCTGGAGCTCACCGACAGCAGCTACGGCCTCATCTGTGAGGTGGTCGTGGAAACAGGTGAGCCCTTTCTTGCTTGCCGCTCGGTACGTGAGACTTCTTGGGACGAAGAGACCCGGCGACGAAACACACCCCCGCGCATACCTCTGTCCGGAAACGGCAATCTGCTGGCATCGATCGTCGAAGACGGAGCCTCGGTGATGATGAACGAACCGCTCGACGATGGGCTTCGCGCATCGCTACCCTTCCCGCCACGAGAGCTGGAGACCTTCCTCGCACTGCCTTTCGGCATCGGCGATGAGTTGGTCGGCATCGTCGCGATAGGCAACCGCCAGAGCGGCTACGACCCCGAGCTCGTCGAGTACCTGCGCCCCTTCCTGACCAACTGCGCACATCTGACCAAGGCGAACCGCAACGAGTCGCGGCGCAGGCATGCGGAGGAAGAAGTTCGACAGCTCAACAGCGAGCTGGAGCGGCGCGTCCACGAGCGAACTGCGGAGTTGGAAGTGGCCAACCGCGAGTTACAGCGCTTCAGCTACACACTATCCCACGATTTGCGCTCGCCGCTTCGTGCCATCAACGGTTTCAGCAAGTTCCTGCTCGACGAGCATGCAGAACACCTGGACGATCACGGCCGCGACTGTCTCGACAGAGTGCGAGCGGCCGCTCTTCACATGGGCGCCTTGATCGACGACGTGCTCACACTGGCCCGCGTGAGCAGCCGCGAAATCCTGCGCGAGCAGGTAGACCTGAGCGATATCTCTCGGCAAGTGGCCGAGGAGCTGCAACGCGAGTCGCCGGAACGAAGTGTGGATTTCGTGATCGGAGACGGCATCTTGGTCGTCGGAGACAGGGCTCTGCTTCGCGTGGCGTTGACCAACATGCTTGGCAACGCATGGAAGTTCACCAACACCCGCGAGCGGGCGCGCATCGAGTTCAACATGGTCGAAAACGACGGCAAGCGAACCTACTTCGTCGCCGACGATGGGGTGGGCTTCGATATGACCTTCTCGAGCAAGTTGTTCAAACCGTTCGAGCGGTTGCACGCCCCGGATGAATTCGAGGGCACGGGCATCGGGCTCGCGATCGTTCAGCGAATCGTCGGCCGCCATGGCGGCCGCGTCTGGGCAAAAGGAGATGTCGAGAACGGCGCGACCTTCTTCTTCACGCTCGGGGTAAAATAGGGACGGGTACTAATTTACGCGAAGCGTAGATTAGTACCCGTCCCTATTTTACCCCTAAGGATGGCGGCAGGGGTCGGTGGGATCGGTGCCGGCGGCCAGTTCGGTCGGGTCGTCAAAGCCGTCGTGATCGCTGTCGGAAGCGTAGGGGTTACACGGATACTGGAAAGGCGGGGTCAGGGCGAAACCTGCCCACACCGCTAGATGCTCGTCCCAGGTCGTGTGCAGACAGCGCTGCTCCTCGAGGTTCGTGAGGCCGTCGGCGTCGGCATAGTCGCCGGTATTGGCGGGGGTCCCGGCCTCGTAGAAATCGACCCACCCCATGGCGATCTCGAAGGCGGTAAACATACCGTCACCGTCGTGATCGTCGGCGCCGCTATCGTCGAGCCCGTACTGGGATTTCTGTTCGAAGATCTGGAAGTTGTCCGCCGTAAAGGGCAGACCGCTCATGACGGTCGTGTAGGCGCCGCCGGCGATGCCGGGAACTGAGTCGTACATGTCCGCGTCGTAGGTATCGCCCTCCGCGTAGAAATCGATATCGGCCCCGCCCATGTCACTTATTATTGCTCCATAGTCGCGCAGCGCACGGGCGATCTTCTTCTCGACGTCCGTCCAGCTCTGCGCGTCTATGACGGCATCGCCCCACAGTGACGGTCGTAGCTGGAGTCTGGCTCCCTCGGGAGGCGCGCCAGGGTAGTTCGGTCCGGTCCCGTCGCTCAGGTTGGCCGGGGGCACCGGCCCGCCGCTTGCCGGCGTCGTGATCGACATCGCCAGGGCATGCTCTATCTCGGCTCCCGCCGCGAGCTCGCGCGGGCGGATCTGACCGGCCGTCAGCGCGAATCCCGACCCCTTGGCGCTGTCCGGGCCAATGAGGTTTACGCCGGTACCCTCGAGCCACAGCTTTCCGCCGGCCTTGCAGGCATAGTACATGCCGTTGTCGCCGCCCTGCGACGACGGCCATTTGAGCTTCTTCCAGGTACGGTCCGTGTTCTTCGCACAGGCCCAGAAGTCGTACTCGATGCCGTGTACCCAATCGACGATGGCAACGTGCGAGTCGGCCTTGACGTCGGGACGTATTTCGATTCCTGCCGGGACGGGAACGTCGAGGACTGCCCGCCCGGTGGGGTTCCAATCTTTGGTCAGATAGACGTGCTCGATCGTCACTTCATCAAAGCAACGATCGCGCATGGCCTCGGGGCAATCGGCAACCCGGTCGTTTACTATGTTGTAGACCGGGTATGTCCACTCACCGGTGCTCAAGTTGATCTCTTCCGGAGTTGACGGCGTAACGAAGTCCATCTGCGAGGCGTTGTCAGCCACCGACTCGAAGGGACCGAGCCCGTCCCCTATGTAGCGGCGCCAGGGCGAGCGCGCGGCGTCGAACTCCGCGCCCGGAACAACCGGCTTCACGAGCGAGGCGCCGGGAAACCCACAGTCGGCTGGCGTGACCGGCGGTATGACTCCCCCGCCTCCTGGCGGGGGAGGCGGAGCCAGCGCGGCCGCCAGAGTCGAGATCTCCCCGGCCAGGCATGTGCGCGCGGCCAGGTTGCCGGTTACTCCATCGCACGCTCCGCCAAGATCAGTCTCTATCGGGTCGCCGCACTTGCGCTCTATGCGATCGAGACGGTCGATGCCGTCGCCCGGCGAGGCCACCTCCTTGAACAGCGCCTTGAAGCAACCGCGACCCACGTGTTTGGGGCAACGGCCTTCGACCTCGACAGGAAACTCGCCGGCCGACCCGGCAGCCTCGTCAAATGCGTCGCCGTAACCGAGCTCAGTCGTGTCCTTACACGCGGCGATGGCCGCGTCTCGACAACCTACGGTCACGTCGATACGGTCCATTCTCGAAAGATCGGGCCCACCGCCGCGCCGGGCG
>PIVZ01000820.1 GCA_003354045.1 bacterium | reverse complement strand
TGCCCCTGCATCGGCGATCCGGTGGAGCCCTTGCGCGACCTCCTCCTCGTTGCCGATGAGCGCAATATCGGCGGGCCCCTCGACCCCTTCCGCGTCGAGACAGGCCCGGTAGACCGGCAAGTACCCGTACTGCTTGAAGGCTTTGGCCGCCACTTCGCGGCCCTGGTCTCGGTCGTCCGTCACGCACATCGGCAGAGACACGATGACGCGCGGCATGGAGCGGCCGGCTCTCTCGGCGGCCGCGCGCACGGTCGGAACCACGGTGTCGGCAACGTAGGCCGGGCCACACATCCAGGTGAGCGTGCCGTCGCACATCTGCCCGCACAGTTCGAGCATCTTCGGCATCAGCGCGCCCATCATGATCGGAAAAGGGAGACTGCCGGGGATGTCGAGATTGGCGGTCACCTTGTATTGCTGACCGTCCACGCTGCAGTGGCCGTTGTCGAGAAGCGAGCGCAGCACCATCAGATACTCACGCATATGGGGGATGGCTTTCTCGTACTTCAGCCCGAACATCGTCTCTACGACGACCTGGTGACTGCGACCGATGCCGAGCGCGAGGCGCCCGCCGGTGGCAAGGTTCACGCTGGCCGCCTGCTGAGCCAAGGCGTGAGGGTGGCGTGGATAGGTAGGAACAACGGCCACGCCTAGCTCTATACGGCTGGTCCGGGCGCCGGCCATCGCCAACACGGTCAGCGCGTCGAGCCCGAAGGCGTTGGGCCGCCACACCGAGGCAAAGCCCGCCTCCTCGGCCTCGACTATCCTGGAAACTGCCTCCTCGAAAGACCTCTCGCGACCACTGACAACGATCCCAATACGCATGCTAGACGCGCTCGAGGATGGTCGCGACGCCCATTCCCCCACCGGTGCACATCGTGACCAACGCGGTGTTCTTGTCGCTACGCTCGAGCTCATCCAGGGCGGTCCCGATCAGCATACCGCCGGTGGCCCCAAGCGGGTGACCCAGAGCAATGGCGCCCCCGTTCACGTTGACCCGATCGTGATCGACTCCCGACTCCTTCATGAACTTGAGAACCACCGCGGCAAAGGCCTCGTTTACCTCGAAGAGATCTATGTCGCTCCAGCTCATGCCTGCCTTCTCCAGCGCTGCCTTGGAGGCAGGCGCGGGTGCGGTCAGCATGATCACCGGCTCATCGCCCATGGTAGCCATGGAAACGACCTTTGCCCTCGGCTCGAGGCCGTGCTCCTCGACATACTTCTCGGAGGCCACCAGCACCGCAGAGGCGCCATCGACGATGCCACTGGAGTTGCCCGGGGTGTGGACATGATTCACGCCGTCGATCTCCGGATAGACGTGCTTGGCTTTCTCGTCGAAGGAAAGCTCGTCTCCCTTCTGCACGTAGCCGCCCATGCCGACGAACGAAGCCTCGAGCTTGCCCAGCCCCTCGCGGGTGGTCTGCGGCCGCGGAAACTCGTCGCGGTCGAGCAAAACGTTTCCGTCATAGTCCCCGACCGGTATCACGCTGTTTTCGAAGCGGCCCTCTTCCATGGCCACCTTGCAGCGCTGCTGGCTCGCGTAGGCGTAATCATCGACGTCGTCGCGCGAGAAACCTTCCCGGGTTGCAATGAGATCGGCCGAGATCCCCTGTGGAACCAACGGGTGCATGGCTCGCAGGTGACGGTTGTGACCGTCGAGCCCGCCCTTGTCGGAGCCCATCGGCACGCGCGACATCTGCTCGACGCCGCCGGCCACGACGAGATCCTGGAAACCCGCGGCGCAGCCCATGGCGGCAAAGTTGGCGGCCTGCTGTCCCGAGCCACAATACCGGCTGAGCGATACCCCGGTGACCTGCTGCGGCCGC
>PIVZ01000005.1 GCA_003354045.1 bacterium | reverse complement strand
GGAAAGAAGACGACGGCGCCGGCCTGCTCCGACAAGCACTTGAGACCGACGTTGCCGAGCCGATTCTCTATTACGAGCTGGCCGTCTTCACGGAAGGCAAGGGAGCCTTCGACGAGGCCTGCCGCTACTACAAGCGCGGCATCGATCTCATGCTCGAAGAGCGCCGCCGTCAGAACGAGCAGTAGCGAGAGGGGCAGGCCGCAGAGCTGGATTCGGCGAAGGGCCTTTGCTCGCGTCAACTGGCTCGATCAGTAGATGATCTCATCGTCGATGAGCTGCCGGTAGCGTTCCTCGGGAAGGCCGAGCAGCTCTTTGAAGACGTGGTCGTTGTCTTGACCGATGCTCGGGCCTGGCCGGATGTCAGCCTCAGTGCGGCTCGTCTTGACGTAGGCACCGTAGATCGTCTCGTCGAACCCGAGAGGGTGGCGCACCTCCACGAAAGTGCCGCGCGCCTTGTAGTGAGGGTCGTTGAGTAGGTCGGCAACATTCAAGACCGGCGCGGCGGCCACCCCGTGGCTTTGCAGGCGCTCGGCCAACTCGTAGTCGTCCTGCTCGGCCGTCCACTCGGCGAGCTGTTCGTGAAGCTCGTCGATGCCGGCCAAGCGGCCCGCCAGGTCGGCCAGCGCGGGCGCGCGCGCCCACTCTGGTTCGCCCATTGCCGCTATCAAGCCGTTCCACTCCTCATCGCTTCCCACGGCGATGCTTATCCAACGATCCTCGCCCGCGCACGGAAAAACGCCGTGCGGTGCTGCGGCCATCAACGGATGACGGTTGCCGATGGGCCCGGCCGTACGGCCGTTCATGACGTGGTCCATGAAGGCCGGGCCGACCATCTGCATGACGGCCTCCTGCTGGGAGTAGTCCACGTGCTGTCCCTTGCCGGTACGGTCCCGGTAGCTCAGCGCGGCAAGGATGGCGAAGGCTCCCAAGATTCCGTTGAACGGATCGGAGAAGGCGTTCTCGACCGGGATCGGTCCTCCGCCCGAGTAGCCGGTCAAGCTGTCGAGGCCGGTCGTGCTGGTGAGGCTCAGCCCATAGGTCCGTATGTTCTTGAACGGGCCGTAGAGTCCCGCGGCCGGCATGGAGAACATGACGATGTCCGGCTTGACCGCCAGTAGTTCTTCGTAGCCGAGCCCGAGGCCCTGCATGACGCCGGGGCCGAAGTTCTCCACCACCGCGTCGCACTTGGCGATCAGCTCGAGCGCGAGCTGCTTGGCCTCGGGCTTCTTGAGGTTGAGCGTGACGCTGCCGTTGCCCGCCCAGCAGGCATGATTAGAGAGGCTGCGGTTAGGATCGCGCTCGCCGCCGGCAAACGGCGGCAGCGTACGCGTCATGTCGATGCGTGCGCGCGACTCGATCTTGTAGACCTCGGCGCCGAGGAAGGACATGGTCTGTCCGACCACGGGACCGGCCCACACCCAACCAAAATTGGCGACGCGAATACCTTCCAGTGGGAGTGACTTTGCCATCTACTTTTTCCTGCTCGTGCTAGACCACGCCCTCGCCATGGAGACGCGTCAGTTCCTCTGCCTTCAAGCCAAGCAGTTCCGTGTAGACCTCGTCGTTGTGCTGGCCGATGAGCGGCGCTCCTCGCTCGGGCCCACCCGGGCTCTCGGGCAGCTTGAACGGGGCGCCGAGGTCGCGCAGCTTGCCGAGCACTGGATGCTCGACCTCGACGATGTAGTCGCGCTCGCGCAGGTGCTCGTGCTCGGCGGCCTCGGCCACGGTAAAGACGGCCGTCACCGGGCAGCCGGCCTCCTGGCACTTCTCCATGATGTCCCACTTGCTGTGCTGCATCGTCCACTCTTCGATGAGAGGGTAGATGACGTCGGCGTTTTGCGCGCGGACGAACATGTCCTGGAACATGTCGAGCTGTGCCCACTCGGGATCGCCCATCACCTGGACCATGCCGTTCCACTGTCCGGGCTCGAGCGCCAGCATCCACACGTGCCCGTCCTTGCAAGGCAGGATGGTGGCGGGGGCACCGAGCGGCATGCCCACGCCGGTGCGCCGTTCGAAGGCTCCGTCCTGGGCGTAGGCGCCGATATTCTGGCCGCCGACGAAGGTGGCGGCGATCGCCTCGGCGCACGATACGTCGATCTGTTGCCCGCCGCCGGCGACCTTGCGTCCGTAGGTGGCCGCCAGTCCCCAGGTGGCCCCTGCCACCGCGCCGTAGAAGTCGGCGGCAAAGGTGCCATGCTCGAGCGGAGTCTCATTCGGACGGCCGCAGTAACGGCTGCTCGCGCCGGAGAGGTGATAGGCGTTGAGGTCGTAGCCGCGCCAGTCGGCGTAGGGCCCGCTCTGCCCGAACGGTGTGATCGATATCATCACCAGCTCGGGATTGATCTTGGATACGGCGGAGTAGTCCAACCCCCACTCGCGCATCTGGCGGGGCTCGTTGTTTTCGACCAAGACGTCGGCCTCGGCCAGCAGCCGGACGAAGAGCTCGCGTCCTTGCTCGCTGCCGACGTCGAGCGTGATGCCCTGCTTGTTGCTGTTGAGGAAGAAGAACAGGCCGCTCTTCTCAGGGTCCGGCTCGTCGGCCGGAAACGGCCCCCAGCACCGCGCCTTGTCGCCAGCCGGTGGCTCTACCTTGATGACCTCCGCCCCGTAGTCTGCGAACAGCTTGGCGCAGTAGGGCGCCGAGACCATGTGGCCCAGCTCCACGACCCGTATTCCTTGCAAAGCGCCATCGGTCATATGTCATCCTCCGCTGGCGGCGGGCAGCCCACCCCAGGATTTCCCCGCACCGGCGGAGGTTTATTACGGGTCGCCGGAGCAGACAAGCGGATTAGAACCTGTTCTAGTCAGATGCTACCCTGGCAAACGACAGGCTGTTGATAAAACGGGAGCGGTGGCGGCATCTGCTTCGGCGAGACAACCACCTTGCGGGGGCTCTTCCTGGTCTGGCTGGCCTTTGTCGGGGATGCTAATCTGACAAACTACTCCATTGAATGTTCCGGGGCGGCGGGTGATGACCCAGGTTGATGAGAATGAATGGTAGCTCTGTGAGTCCGGACTTTGATGGCCCGCCGCCGCGGCGTGCTTTTTTCGAGATTGCTGTACTTCTGCTCGTCTTCGTCATCGGGCTGGCGGTTCTCGTCCCCGCGACCGGCTCTACCCAGGCGCTGAGCTATCGCGTTGCCTTGGCCGGGGTGACCGCTCTCGTCCTTTCGGAGATGGCCCGCGCCTGCGCTTTTCAATCGAAGAGCATACTCGGCGTGCTTCCGGCCACGGTCGCGCTGTTCGTGTTCTTACTCGACCCTTTGACGGTGTTGGCGCCATACGGCGCTCTGGAAGGAAAGCGGACCGCGGGAGAGCGGCACTGGTATGATGGCTTCGTTCAGATAGGCACACCGAAGTACCTACGTGAGAGCGACTTGCGCCGCGGCGAGCTGCAGGCCGCCCTCGAGATACTCCGAGAACAGAGTGACTACCGCGGTCAGGCAGGCACGCTGTTACAGCTCGGAGACCTGGAAGTGGACGAGCGTCAGAGAGCCGCCGCCGCCGAGGCGTTTGCGGAAGCGCTGGTCATCTACGGAAAGCTCGACGACAAAGGCGGCGAAGGTCGCGTCATGCTCAGTATCGGAAGGCTGGAGCTGCAGGGCGGAAACGTTGGCAACGCGCGCGATGCCTACAACAGGACCATGAGACTGTATCGCGGAGTGATGGACGTTGCGGGTGAAGCTCGGGCGGCGCGCGCACTTGGCGGAGTCGAGTGGTTGGCCGGAAACGACGCCGAGGCCAAGGAACTCCACGAGCAGGCGCTTGCCGGCTTCGAGAGACTCGGGGATCCCCTGGGTAAGGCGAAGGCGCTTTACGGATTGGCCGAGGTTGCACGCGTGAGCGGCGAGCTCGACGAGGCTCGTGCATACTGCGTAGAGGCGCTGGAGCTGTTTCGCGAGCTGGAAAACCCGCAGGGGGAGGGCAATGCGCTCATCGTTCTCGGTAAGATCCAGAGCGAGGAGTCTCCTGAGGACGCGCGTAAGCTATTCGTCGGCGCGTTGTCGGTCTTTCGTAACAGCGAGAATCGCTTCGGCGAAGGCACCGTGATGTTTGCCTTGGCCGATCTCGATGCCGAGCTCGGCAACATCGATGCGGCGCGCGGCCGTTACAATACTGCCATGGCGATGTATCGCGAGATGGATAACGACCTCGCTCGAGCACAGGTGCTTTATGCCGCGGCGCGGTTGGAGCGGAAGGCGGGCGATCCGCAGAAGGCACTGTATAACCTGAAAGAAGCCAGCCGTTACTACGCGCGCGCCGAGGGTATCGAAGAAGGCGAGGGAGCCGAAGGTTCGCAAGAGATCGATCTCGCGACGGTCTCACCCGCAACCCTTGAGCGTACACCCTGGCCGCTGGCCTGAACGCTCTTTCCATCCTGATGGCGTCCTTGCATTGTCTCAGGCGGCCCGGTCTATAGGATTGGAGCGAGCCCGCACAAGACCACGACGCGGAGGGAGAGGCGCACAATGGCGCAAGCAGCCGCAAAGCAGCATTTTTCGTACTCGGACAGCCCGGTAGCCATCCGTGAGGACCTTGCCGAGGCCAACCGCAGCGCCTGGGCGCGTATAGCCAGGCCGGGGGCGTGGTGGTCCGGAGCCGAGCGAGTCGCGATTGCGGCCGAGGTGAGGAACGCCGCGTCGTGCGCGCTATGCAAGGCGCGCAAGGATGCCGTCTCTCCCAACGCCGTCAAAGGCGATCACGACAGCAACGGCGAGCTACCGGCCGCGGCCGTCGATGTCATCCATAGAGTGGTGACCGACCAGGCGCGTCTGTCCAAGGACTGGTTCGACGCAACTCTGGCCTCGGGATTGAGCCAGGGACACTACGTCGAGATCATCGGCGTTCTCGTGAGCATCGTCAGCATCGACAGCTTTCACCGTGCCGCGGGTCTGCCCCCGGAAGAGCTGCCGGAGTCGCAGCCGGGCGACCCCTCGAGCTACCGGCCCGAGGGAGCCGTGGAAGGCGAGGCGTGGGTTCCGATGTTGGTGCCTGGCCGCGTCTCCGCCGCCGAGGCTGACCTCTTCGATGCACCACGAGCCCCGAATGTACTGCGCGCCATGAGCTTGGTGCCGGATGCGGTGCGCGGCCTCAGGGAGCTGAGCACTGCTTACTACGTCGGCCTCGTTGACGTGCCGGATCCCGCGGCCACCGGTAACCGTGCGATCAGCCGCCAGCAGATGGAGCTGGTAGCCGGGCGCGTCTCGGCGTTGAACGAGTGTTTCTATTGAACTACGGCGCACGCGCTGCTGCTCCGTGCGAGTGGCGAAATGAAAGGAGAAGATCTCGACGTCAGCACAGTCCGCGACGACGAGGGCGCCGACGCAAGCGGCATTCCGAACGCGGCCGCCCTCCTGGCCTTTACCACGGCTGCCGTGCGTGGTGATGAGCAAACGCTGGCCGCGGCTCGCGAGAGAGTCCTGGCCGAGCTCGGGCCGGCCGGCCTTGTCGATACCTCGGCCATCATCGGAAACTTTCAGCGCATGACGCGTATCGCTGACTCCACCGGCATACCGCTGGACGCGGAGATAAACGCCATGAGCGTCGGCATTCAAGATCAGCTCAGGCTTACCGAGTTCGGCTCGGCGGCCAATACGAGCAGACCGGGCTTGCTGGCGAGCACCATCGGCAGGGCGGTCAGGCCGTTTGCCTTCCGCCTGTTCTCGTTCGCCGCTGCGCGCGGCCGCAAGTAGGCAGGAGGTTTGCCGCCGCTCCGGGGCCCGTGCCTTCCCCGCCGGCGAGACCTTCGAGCACGTGCCGAGAGCGACCCATGCGGGCCGCAGCAGAGAAGTAGTTGCGCCACCCTGCCAAAAGGCCTTAACCTAGAGGGGTATCCGACCCCCATTCGTCCCACCCACGCATACGTAGGAGAGATAGCGATATGGGCGATGACGCGACCGGGCAGGAGACGAGCGCAACAGCCGCAAGATCTGGTGAAGCGGATCCGTCATTGCCGGGAAGACGGCCGGCCGAGGACAGGTACCCGTTCTTCAGTGCAATCCAGGGCTATCTGGAGCAAGCGGCCCGGATAGTCGAGCTGCCCGAGTACGTAGAGACAATCCTGGGACAGCCGAAGAACGAGCTGATCGTCAACTTCCCGGTTCGTATGGATGATGGCGAGTTTCGACTCTTCAAGGGCTATCGCATCCAGCACTCGAACATCCTCGGTCCCTACAAGGGCGGCATGCGCTATCACGAGTTGGCGTCATTGGACGATCTCAAGGCGCTCGCTTCTTTGATGACCTACAAGTGCGCCTTGATGAACCTGCCGCTGGGTGGCGCGAAAGGCGGCATCAAGTTCAACCCGCGCGATGTGTCGCGGGGGGAGCTGCAGCGCATCACGAGGAAGTTTTTCCACGCACTCGGCTCCAACATCGGCCCCGACTACGACATCGCGGCTCCTGACATGGGCACCAACGCACAGGTGATGGCATGGGCGATGGACACGTTCATGAACACGGTGGGCATGGTCAAGAAGGAGGCGGCCCTCGGTGTCGTCACCGGCAAGCCCATCACCAGCGGCGGCACCCACGGGCGCGTCAAAGCGACGGGGCAGGGGGTCGTGCATTGCATCTGCGAGTGGGCCGAGCGCGAACGTTTTGACCTGCACGGCAAGGGGCTGATCGTCCAGGGCTTCGGCAATGTCGGGTCGCACGTTGCAGTGTTGCTGAGCGAGCTCGGTGTGTCGCTGGTCGCGGTCGGCGACCATACCGGGTACCTCTACAACCCGGAAGGCTTCAACACACATCGGTTGCAGCAGTACGTAGATGGAAACGGTAGCATCGAGGGCTATTCGAACGGCGAGCCAATCAGCCGTGAAGATTTCTGGGGCGTCGATGCCGACATCTGTGTGCCCGCGGCCCTGGAGAACCAAATCGGCCAACAGGAAGCGAAGGCCCTCAGGGTCCGCTTGCTCGTTGAAGGCGCCAATGGGCCGTGTGCTCCCGAGGGCGAGGCGGTGTTACAGGAGCGGGGAATCGAGATCCTGCCGGACTTGATCGCGAACGCCGGGGGCGTGACCGTCAGCTACTACGAATGGGTGCAAAACCGCCGAAGCGAGAAGTGGACCGCCTCCGAGGTAGACGACCGCTTGAGACGCGCCATGCACGATGCCTACGAGCAGATGGAAGAGTTCGCGCATCACAACAAGTGCGACTTCCGCCTGGCCTGCTACGGCGTTGCACTGGAGCGCTTGATGGCCGTCTTTGCGGAACGTGAGATCTTCCCGTAAAGAGCGAGCGCGTGGCTTCACCGACTGCTCTCGGTTGCGGCCGCACACGGGTGTAAACGGGCAAGCGACTGGCGGCGGCTATCTGTGGGAGGCGAAGCGCCGGTTGAACGCCGCCTTGCAACGAGGGGTCAACGACTAGATGAAACGCATTGTTTTGAGCACGCCGGCACGATTGCACTTCGGCCTCATCGATCTCAACGGCGAGATCGGCCGCATCGACGGCGGCGTCGGCCTGGCTTTGGAAGCCCCACATACGACGGTAGAGGCGGTAAAGGCGCAGGGTATCGAGGTCGAATGCGCCGACGAACCGGAGTTCGCTGAGCGGATAGGCGCTGCTCTCAGCGCGGTCTGCGATCGCTACGACCTCAGCGGCGTCAAGGTGAATGTGACGGAGCGCCCGCTTCCGCACGCCGGGCTCGGCAGTGCGACTCAAGCGCTTGTTGGCGCAGCCTTCGCAGTATGTCGTCTCTACGGTCTCGAGAAGACCTCACGAGAGCTGGCGAAGCTGGTCGGCAGAGGGGGAACTTCCGGCATCGGCGTGGAGGCCATCGAGCGCGGCGGATTCATAGTTGACGGCGGTCATCAATTCCGCCGCGGGGATGACAGCAAGCAGGGCTACTCTCCTTCAGGTGCATCGGCGGGGATGGAGCCGCCACCCATTCTCGGGCGCCACGACTTTCCCGACTGGGACATACTGGTAACCGCGCCGCTCGGGGAGGGCGCCAGTGGGCTGCGCGAGGTCACTCTCTTCAGGGTCGTATGTCCGATCCCGCTCGACCAGGTTCAGCGCATCTGTCACATCATCCTCATGCAGATGCTGCCTGCGGTCTTGGAGAAGGATCTGGAAACCTTCGGCCGCGCCATGGACGATTTCCAAACGCTTGGCTTCAAGGTGTTCGAGCTCCGGGCGCAAACGGAGCTGCTTCACGACTGCCGCCGGTTCTTGCGCGAGAATGGCGGTGTCGGCGTCGGCATGAGTAGTTGGGGGCCCTCCTTGTTCGCTTTCGGCGAAGATCTCTCGGAGCTTCACGAAAAGAGCAAGCAGTGGATTGATGACCACGGTGGCGGCGAAACTTTTCTGACCAAGGCGAACAATACCGGCATGCGCGTCGTTGAAGCCGAAGAGTGACGTGTCGATCCGCGTGCAGCTCAAGATCTGCGGTGTGACCAACAGGGAAGACGCGGAGCTCGTCGGAACTTCTGGTGCCGACTTCTGCGGCATCGTAGTGGACGTACCCTTCTCGGAGAGGAGCCTTTCACCAGCCCACGCTCGAGAGGTAGCCTCGGCCTCGGCAGTACCGGTCGTCGTATTGCTCTGCAATCCAGAGGCAGGCGTGGCCGAAGACATCGTCAGGCAGATCGAGCCGTGGGCTCTCCAGCTCCTTTGTGAAGAGCCCCCCGAGCTCGTGGCGGATCTCAAAGCTCGATTGCCGTGTCGCATCTGGAAGACCATTCATCTACCACCCCTTACCGGTCAGGCGTTGCCCGAAGCGTACATTGCGGCCGGCGCGGATGCGTTGCTCATCGACAGCGCCGATTCGAGTGACGGAGTTCTGCGTCGCGGAGGAACGGGAAAAGTCGGAGACTGGAGCGCGGCCGCCGAGATCGTGAAGGCCGCTTCAGTGCCGGTCTTTCTTGCCGGCGGAATCGGGCCCGACAACGTTGGCGCCGCACTTGCCGAAGTGCGCCCGCATGGGATCGATCTCTGTAGCGGGGTGGAAGGATCGAGAGGCAAGAAAGACCCCGAGAAGGTACGGACGCTTGTCGAGCGATTCAGCGCCGCGGCAGGGAAGATCCGTAAAGGTGAGACATGAGAGCTGCCGTTGTCCACGGTAAAGATGACATCCGCATTGCCGACGTGCCGACCCCGAGTCCCGGAACCGGGGAGGTACTGATAAAGGTCAGGGGCTCGGGGGTCTGCGCTACCGACGTCAAGATCCTCGGTGGCTCCGGGCTGCCGAAAGACTTGCCAACGATACTCGGGCATGAAGTCGCGGGCACTGTCGAGGCTGTCGGCGAAGGCGTATCCGGCCTGACCATCGGCCAGCGCGTGGCCGTCTATCCGATAGCGGCTTGCGGCCGCTGCTACTTCTGCGCCCGTGGGCGGCACAGCCTCTGCACCGATCAGTACGGGTTGGCCCACGGCGCCGACGGCGGATTTGCCGAGTATGTACTGGTGCCGAGCCGAATCGTCGAGCTCGGTGGGATAGTGGACATCGGAGACATGCCGTTCGATATGGCGGCAATGATCGAGCCGGTTTCCTGCTGTCTGTCGGCTGCGGAGCTGTGCGGGACGACGGCCGGCAACAACGTGGCCGTCATCGGATGTGGACCGCTGGGATTGCTGCACGTCATCGTGTCGAAGGCGATGGGAGCACGTGTGATAGCCGTCGATCCCATCGAGGCCCGGCTGATCAAAGCCCGAGAAGTCGGAGCCGATGAGGCTATCAATCCACAAGAAACAAACGTTTTGGAACAAGTGCGAAGGCTGACCGAGGTCGGAGCCGACGTGGTCATCGCCGCCATCGGGTTATCGAAGGTTGTCGAGGAATCTCTGCCTCTCGTTCGCAGCGGCGGAGTATTCAACATCTTCGGCGGGACCCCGAAGGGTGAGACGATCAGTCTCGACCCCCGCTGGCTGCACTATGGCGAGATCGTCTTGACAGGGACGTTTGCCGCATCGTTGCAGCATTTCCTGAGGTCTCTCGAATTCGTGAAGGACAACCACGATACGCTGGCGAAGGTGATCTCGGCGCGATGTGGCCTCGAAGGCTTGATTGAAGCGGTAGAGCGGACCAAGAGTGGCGCGGGCTTCAAGACCATCATCATGTTCGACTGAGGCGAATGGAAACGTACATGAAAGGCAAAAAGAACAGGCTCTCCAGGATACTCAACCCCGAAACAGGCCGCGGCCTGATCGTCGCCGTCGCTCATGGCATGGCGCTCGGACCGATGACCGGGCTCGAGAAGCCTGCCAAGGTTTTCGAGATGCTCGAGTCCTATACGGACGCCTGGCTCATGACCAAAGGGATATTCACTCACGCCTACGAGCCGCGCGGTTCGACCGGCCTAATCTTGCGCGCCAGCGGCGCTGCGACCATCGCCGGCCCCGACATCACCAACGAGGGCGTGACGGCATCAGTGGAGGAGTTGCTGACCCTCTCGGCCGATGCGGTGGCTTTCTCTGCATTCATCGGTTCTGCCAACGAGCACACGACGCTTCAGCAGATGGCTGCGGTCGCGGAAAGCTGCCGGCGCTGGGAGGTGCCGTTGGTGGGCGTGATCGGGGTGGGCAAGGACAAAGAGAAAGCGCAAGATCCTGAGTTCATCGCCTTGGGCGCGCGGGTCGCGGCTGAGCACGGCGCCGATATCGTCAAGACCTACTACACGGCAACTGGCTTCGACAAGGTCACGGGCGGTTGTCCGGTCCCGGTGGCCATAGCCGGAGGTCCGAAGTGCGAGACTGACGAGGAGACGCTACGGATGATCCGCGGTGCCCTCGACGGAGGAGCAGCGGGAATCGTCATGGGGCGCAACATCTGGCAAAGCGATCGTCCCGTGCCTTTGATAAAAGCCGTGCGCGCCATGATTCACGACGACACGTCCGCCGAAGATGCGCTCGGTATGCTGCGCGAGTAGGGAGAGACGCAGGGCTCGGTACGCCCGGGCCGGGAAAGAGCCGGCTGACACCGGTAAGCCCGTCCGCCTCACTCGTGCTCAGAAGCAGGCAATGTCCGCCGGTGGGCACGGTCCCGCCAGCTTGTTCACGCAGATGATCTCTGCGGTTACCGACAGATGCTCGACCCCTCCGTTACAGGTGGCGGACTTGATCGCGACGTCGAAGCTGCGCGGGTTTGCGGTGAGGAACGCCTTGGCTTGAGCCTGCGTGGCGATCTCCGTCGTCCCGTCGCACGCTTTCAAGTCGGACCTGCCGATACCGAGGTTGGCAAACATCTGATCCACGGATGCGCCGCTCACGGACATACGTGTGCGCACCCGGTAGGCGTTGCCCCCGTGTTCTATGCAAGCGTCCTTTCGGTAGGTGCCCGCTCGCGGCATCGCCAGGGTGGAGGTGTTGTTGCCGGTCTGGCACAGGTCCGGTCCATGGCCGAGTGGAACGTTGTTGAAGAAGTCGACCACATTGCCCGGGAACGGGTTACAGACCGTGATTTCGTTGTTCTCTGCCGGGTCCCAAGGCACGTTACCGGGATCGAGCGCGTTGTCGGCGTCCGCCAGGCCGCAGATCTCCGGCAGCCCGTCGGTGTCGTACTGAGTGAAGTTCACCACGTTGTCGGCCTCGACGGCGTTGGTGATGGCGGTAAGGAAAGTCGGATCGTCCGGCAGCGTGTCTCGATCCGAGCACGGCGTCACGCCGGGAAAGTCGCCGGCCGCGAGGGCCGGTTGTCCGCCCAGCGTCGTGGTCGTCGTCGTGGTGGTCGGCGAAGACAAAGTAGTCGAAGTGCTCGTCGAGCAGAACCAGTAGCATGTGGTAGTGCTGCTACTCGTCGTTGTCGTTCCGCAGGGCGGACACTGCAATTGTAGATCCTTACCGACCGCGACCCCCAAAGTGACCAATGCGTCGGTTGCAGTGATCGGCGTGGCTCCGCCGGAGCCGTTTACGTCACAGACACACTCGTCGCACCCGCTTCCCTTTACCGCGGACTTGAGCACGCTCAGCGCATCCGTGGTCGTCGGCTTCGGGCCAGTGCTGCTCGGCTGTCCGCAGTCTCCCTGGGCGGCATTCGCAAAGTGAGGGCATATGAGCAGGGCCGCTATCGCGAGCCCGCTCATCCATCGATGTATCGTGGTGATCTTCATCTGTCTCCTCTGGAGAAACGGGCTAACAGCCGGGACATCCGGCAGTGGCAATGCAGCCGATGACTGCCAGTGACAGAAAAATCAGTCGTCGATATGACGGGAACATTCTCATGGTTGCCTCTTCCGGTATGTCTCGGGATCATCTGTGCCGGACCGGCTGCTGTACAGCCGGTCCATGGTGATTACGGGCGCCGCCGGTGCTCATGGCCGGCAGGCCACATGGGCATCGTGGACATCCTCTCACCAGACCCACACAATGTCATCTTATGGTGCACCCCAGGTGGTTGACAAGAGCATTGCTCGCCGCGCTCGCGCTGCACCTCTGCGCCGGCCTTGGAATCGTGAAGCTCGAACTCACCCAGGAGTTGCGCGACCGCTTCCTGCCGGACGATCCGGCGGTCGCCAGCCTCGAGCGCGAGGAAGAGCTCTTCGGCGTTGGCGAGACCGTGGTGGTGCTGGTCGAGTCGCCCACCGAGCTCGACGCTCGCGCATTGCCACGCCAGCTCCGAACCTGGAGTCGCGAGCTAGCGGCTCTGCAGGGGGTCAACGGTGTAACGACCTTGCTCGACCTTCCCACGATCGCGTGGGACTCGCCCTCGAGCTGGCGGATAACGACGCTTGCCGACAGCGACCACCCGGTCGAGGCTGCCTACCGCCATCCGATCGCACGCACGAGCTTCCTGCGGCGCGACCGAAGGGGAGCCCTCCTCGTGCTTTCTCTCGACGTCGGAGCGGACACCCGGGCCGGCGCGCAGGCCACGGTGATGGGCGAGCTGGAGAAGTGGATCGAGGCGAGGCCGGAGCCCTACACCTTCACACCGGCGGGCAGCCTTCCGTTCCAGATGGCAGCGATCGACGTTGCCCATCGCGACGTGGCGGTCATCGTCGCACCACTCGCTACGCTGGTCCTTGTAATCCTCTCGCTGTCCTTCCGCTCATTTCGCTGCGCAGCCGTGATTGTGGCTGTGAGTGCCCTAAACATATCGGGTACGTTCGGGCTTGCCGGGTTGCTGGGGTGGCAGATCAGTCACTTCAGCCTGGTCGTTGCCGCGGTGATCCTGACCGTCGGCCTGCTCGACGGCATCCATCTGACATACGGCTACTGCCGACTACGCCGGCAAGATCTTTCCGCGGACGCTGCGATCGCTTCTGCCATGTGGGAGGTCTTTCCGCCCTGTCTGTGGACTTCGCTGACGACGATGGCAGGGTTCTGTGCGCTCCAATGGAGCTCGCTGCCGCAGATACGTCAGTTCGGGGCGCTTGCCGCTGTCGGTACCGCCTGGGCCCTGCTGTCTTCCTTCACGATACTTCCTTTCTTGCTCAACCGCTTCGACCCCCGCGGCTCGCTCGGACTCGTGAGCGGCGTCTCCAGGCTTACCCGTTTGCACCGGCCGCGGTCCGTGTTGGCGATCACCCTTGTTGCACTAGCGTTGACCGCACCGGGATTGGCCGGTCTCGACATCCGTGCCGACTTCCCCCGCTTGTTCGGCGACCGCCATCCGATTACCGAGAAGCTAGAGCGCATCGAGGAAGATTGGGGCGGAATTGCCGCCGTCTCGTTCCTGCTCCGTCTGCGTGAGCCGCACCGTCTGGGCGACCCGGAGGTAATCGAAAGACTCACGGACTTCGCCCGCCTGCTCGGCCAGCGCGAGCTGGTTACCTCCGTCACTTCTCCGGTCGAGCTGCTGGCAGTCGGTGCTAACAGCTTCCGCGGAGCGTTCGGTCGCAATCCCACTGCCGAGGAGATGCGTGCCGTAATCGAGGGGCTTCGCTCTGCCGATCTGCCACCGGCCCAGGCCAAAGCGCTCGGCACATGGATTCACCGAGAGCAGGAGTTGCTTCGCGTAGTAGCGCGCGTGCGTATGATGCAGCCCGAGCGCTTTCCCGCTTTCGTGCGTGACCTTCACGGCTTCGAAGACGGTCTGGACGATCTCTTCGAGGTGCGGCTGACCGGCTGGCCGCTGGTCTACAAGAACATGGAGCGAGCGCTCCTCGGCGAAATCCTCCAGAGCTTCGTCCTGGCCTTCTCCGCGGTCGGCGTGTTACTCCTGCTGGCCGTGCGCTCGCTGCGGCTGTGGCTGATCGCGCTTGTTCCGAACCTCATCCCTCTGTGGCTGGTGCTCGGCGCTCTCGGGCTGAGCGGCGCCGGCTTCAGCTCCGGCCTGCTGCTGGCGCCCGGCGTGGCTCTGGGGCTGGTCGTCGATGACACCATACACTTCGTGCTCGCCCTGCGTGACGAGCTCTCCAGCGGCAGCGGCCTCGACGATGCAATCTCGCGCACTCTCGAACGAAGCGGAGTGCCGCTGTCGATCACCTCCGCCATGCTCGTGGCCGGCTTCGGCGCGCTCTTGCTGTCTGCCTTCAGAGGCAACCAGATCCTGGCCGTGGTGATGATCGCCGTGGCCGTCGTGGCCTGGTTGGCCGATCTGGTGTTGCTGCCGGTGTTGCTCGGTGTCCTCGAACGACGCGGTACTCGACAGTGAGCCGCTCGTCACCGGACAGGTTGCGGGTCAGTGGGCCGGTTTGTAGGCCACGCAGTCGATCTCGACGGCCGCGCCAAGCGCCAGCTCTGCGCGGCCGACGGTAATCCTCGCCGGCGGATCGGTGCCCATGATCTCGAGATAGGCTTCGTTCATTTCGGTGAACGTGCCCATGTCGGTGAGGAAGACGTTGGCCTTGACCACATCGTCCAGCGACGCCTCGCATTCTTTCAGAACCGTCTCGATGTTGCGTAGCGTCTGCGCGGTTTCCGGTCCGGTTCCTCCTTCGGCCAGTTCGAACGAGCCGGGCTTGATGCCCAAAGTGCCCGAGACGAAAATGTAATCGCCTGCCACCACCGCGTGGCAGAAGGCCGGGAGCCGGGCAAGGTCCGCCACGTTCACCTTTCTCGCTTTCATCGCTGCCTCCAGAATGCTCGTACCTGTCGATGGCGGTACCCGCATCTCACGCCGACACGAGGCCAGCGTAGCAAGTTCCACCATCAGGAACCCAGCAACTCTGAATACGTGACGACTCGAAATCGGTCAAGATGCCGGCAGCGCCTGGCGATTCCGACGATCAAAGCTCGTTGGCTCTGAGTCGGTCCGCGGGTCATATTGCGCAGAGCCGACGGCTGTTTGGTGCGAGGAAACAAATGGAAGACCGAACCCCGAGATCTCGAAGATCGTTGAAACATGCAACCGCCACTGCGGTGGCCCTGGCTGCCGCATTCCTCTTGCAGGCCGGCTCGGGCAGCGATGCGCAGGAAGCGCCCGTCGATGTGCGAGAGGTCGTTGCAGTGCGCGCAGACGCAAGCACCGAACCGCCGAACATCATCGTCATCAATGCCGACGACCTGGGCTACGGCGACCTCGGGTCTTATGGCAGCACGGCTATCAAGACGCCGAACCTCGACAGTCTGGCCGACCAAGGGGTTCGCTTCACCGATTTTCATTCCAGCGATTCGGTCTGTACGCCGTCGCGAGCCGGCCTGCTGACGGGACGATACGCAAAGAGGATGGGGCTGGACGTTCCGCTGTACGCGGAGAATACATCAATGAGCCAGGCCCTGTTGATGAAGTTCGGTTTCCTTCTCGGAAAGATGGGCCTTCTGGACATGGCCACCGCAGGGGAAGCGTCCGGTTTGCTCGAGGAAGAAATAACACTGGCCGAGGCACTCGCGGTGAGAGGGTACGCGACCGGCATGGTGGGCAAGTGGCACCTCGGCGACTACACGGAGAATCCGCGGCACAATCCGCGAAATCACGGGTTCGACTTCTACTTTGGCGTGCCTCACAGCAACGACATGCATCCGTTCCCGCTCTATCTGAACGAAGACGAGTTGGAAGCGGAGATCGACGACCAATCCAAGCTGACCAGACTCTATACCGAGAGGGCCATCGAGTTCATTCAGTCGTCCAAGGACAAGCCGTTCTTCCTCTATTTCGCCCATACCTTCCCGCACCGTCCGCTCTACGCCTCGGAAGAGTTCGAGAACAAATCGGAGGGCGGCATTTTCGGGGATACCGTAGAGGAGCTGGACTGGAGTGTCGGCGAGGTGATGGCCGCCTTGGACCGCCTCGATCTCGGGGCGAATACCCTTCTCATCTTCACCAGCGACAACGGCCCTTGGTACCAGGGAAGCCCCGGGTTCTTCCGCGGCCGCAAGGGACAGAGCTACGAGGGCGGCCACCGTGTACCTTTCATCGCCAGGTGGCCCGGGCACATCGAGTCCGGCCGGGTTTGCCATGAGCCGGCGATGAACATCGACATACTGCCTACCAGCCTGGCATTGGCGGGGCTTACGCCACCCAGTGACCGTATAGTAGACGGCAAGAACATCTCCGGGTTGCTTACCGAGACGAACGCGAAGTCGCCGCACGAGCAGCTCCTCTTCTACCACGTCGGCGAGCTCGAAGGCATAAGGGTCGCGCAGTGGAAATACTTTCGGTCGATCAATCACTACGTGTGGCCGCTGCCAGTGAACAAGAAGATGGGCAGCCTGAGCGAGCATCTCAACGGGCCACTGCCGCTTCTCTTCAACCTCGACACCGATCCCGGTGAGGCTTACGACTTGACGACAAAGTATCCCGAAATGGCCGAGAAACTTGCCCGCCGCATGGACGAGTGGGAGCAGCAGCTGCACGACAACCGTATGGGTTGGAAGAAGTAGCCGCCGTTTCGATTTCCTGTTGCCGCGGAGAACGCTCCGAGCTTTGCCAGGGCGGTGCAGCAGGGCTGACGCAATAGTGCGCGGCGATACTGCGACAATGCCGTGGCAATGCTGTGGCAATGCGGTAGCGTTGCCGCAGCTCGGGAAAGGCTATAGTTCCGTGCAACGCGCCCGACGCGCGTTGACTTTCTGCAGACGAGACTATCTGCCAACGAGAAGAGGAGAAGCGTTTTCATGGCACTGATCTATGAGAAGAAGGACGGGATCGCATATCTGACGTTCAACCGGCCGGAGGCGCGTAACGCACTCGATCCGCAAACGATCTTGGATTTGATCTCCGCGTGGGACGACTACCGCGAGGACAAGGACATGCGTTGTGCGATCCTCACCGGTACCGGGGACAAGGTGTTTTGCGCGGGCGCGGACCTCGGGTTGCTGATTCCTCTCATGACGGGCGCCAGGAAGCCCGAGACCGAAGCGGACCGCCTTGTCGTCGAGGACCCGCGGGCGGCTGCCAAGGCGATGCTCCGTGACGCCGACCTGTTCAAGCCGATCATCGCCGCAATAAACGGGCACGCGATAGCGGGCGGCATGGAGATTCTCTATGCGACGGATATTCGCATCGCCGCCGAAGGTGCAAAGTTCGGCGTCCAGGAGGTCAAGTGGTCGCTGTTCCCGGCCATGGGCTCGAGCATCAAGCTTCCTCTGCAGATACCCTATGCCAGGGCGATGGAACTGCTGCTCACCGGCGAGCTGATGGACGCCGAAGAGGCCTTGCAGCTGGGTTTCGTCAACCGTGTGGTGCCCAAGGGGCAGGTCGTCGAGGAGGCCGAGAGGATTGCGCGCATCATTGCCGACAATGGCCCGATCGCGGTGACCGCGATCAAGAGGTCGGCCGTCGAAAACTTCGGTAAGCCGGTTCCCGAAGGGCTTGCCAGTGAAATGCGTCTGGCCGCCCCGGTGTTCGCCAGCGAGGATGCCAAAGAAGGCCCCCGGGCCTTCAAAGAAAAGCGCAAGCCCCAGTTCAAGGGCGAGTAGGGGTCAAGTCGCGGCTTTCGACTTCGACCTGGGGGCAAGTCGTGGCTTTCGACAGTTTCGAGCCGACGCGAGGGAGATGGTGTGAGCAGTACCTGGAGTAGGCAGATCGCGATTGCCGGCGTCGGCGAAAGCGAGCTGGGGACCGTGCCGGGCAGAGACGCCATGCAGTTGCACGCCGATGCGGCCAAGCGTGCCTTGGAGGACTGCGGGCTCGAGAACACCGATATCGACGGCGTGCTCACCAGCGGCACCGCCAACCGCTTCGACCTCATGCACAGCGTCATGGTGGCCGAGTACCTGGGCATCCAGCCCCGTTTCACGACCAGCATGCAGATCGGCGGCGCCACACACATCCAGATGGTCATGAGCGCCGCCAATGCGATTCACTCGGGTATGGCCGAGACGGTTCTGGTGGTCTCGGCCGACTCGATGCGTTCCTTCGTCGGCTACGAAGAGTGGCTGAGCATGGTAGGTGGCGACACCGACGTGACCGAGATGATGGCCAAGATCGGCCACGCGCAGTTCGAGCAGCCATACGGGCCTACCCTGATAAGTACCTATGCGCTGGCCGCTACCAAGCACATGCACGAGTACGGTACGACGGCCGAGCAGCTCGCGCAGGTCGCCGTGAGTATCCGCAAGCATGCCTCCTTGCATCCCGGTGCGCAGAAGCGAGAGCCCTTGACCATAGATGACGTGCTTGCCTCGAAGATGATCTCGTCGCCGCTTACCAAGGACATGTGCTCCATCATCTCCGACGGTGGTGGCGGCGCTATCGTCGTTACCAGTGCAGAGAGGGCGCGAGACCTCGGCAAGGCGCCCGTCCTTCTTCTCGGCGCCGGGGCAAGGTCGGCGCGAGAGCACGTGTCGCTGGTAGACGATCTGGTGTGCACCGCCGGCCGCGACGCCGGCCGCCAGGCCTACGAGATGGCGGGCCTCGGGCCTGCCGACATGGATTTCGCCGAGTTCTACGACTGCTTCTCGATTACACCGATACTTTTCCTCGAGGACTTCGGTTTCTGCGGAAAAGGCGAGGGCGGCGCGTTCGTCGAAGGTGGCGAGAGAATCGAGATCGGAGGAGAGATTCCGATCGTTACCCACGGGGGTTGTCACGCCCATTGCCACCCCGGATTGCCCTCGGGCATCTTTCACATCATCGAGGCGGTAAGGCAGCTGCGGGGGGAAGTGGGCGAACAACGACAGGTAGAGGACGCACGGGCAGGACTGATGACCGGTCTCGGCGGCCACTTCTCGTCGCACACGGCGTTGATCCTCGGGAACGAGTAGGTGTAGGCATGGTCGAGTACGCGAAGCCCGTCCCGGTTGCGGACCACGTTACCAGAGAGTTCTGGAACGGCGCTGGAAGGCACGAGCTGCTCATACAACGCTGCAGGGAATGCCGAGCGTATCAGTTCATCGCCCAATCTTGCTGCCGCGGATGTCTGTCGGAAAATATCGGTTGGGTTGCGGCAAGCGGAAAGGGAAAGGTCTATTCTTATACGATCATCCACCGGCCCCCGACCCAAAAGTTTGCAGCGGACACTCCATATACCGTGGCCCTCGTCGAGCTCGAGGAGGGCGTCCGCATGATGAGCAACATCGTCGAGATTGAGCCCCAGGAGGTTCGCGTAGGGATGGCGGTGGAGGTGGTGTTCGACGACGTCGGACCCGCGATAGCCTTGCCCAAGTTTCGCCCAGCCTAGATGTTGCAGTGATGGTGTCGCGGCTTGCGACACCTTGAATCACCTCGTCCTTGTCGCCCAAGCCCAAGCCCAAGATCAAGCCCAAGCCCAAGCTGCGCAACGCCAAAGAAGAGTATGGGGATCGACACGGGGGTGTGGTGAGACAAAGGTCTGTTGGTGAGACAAAGGTGAGGCAAAGGTAAGATAAAGGTCTTGACAAGCCCCGCCTCCGTGGTCGATGATCGCGGCCATGGCCAGTGGGGGGACCCCGAGAGTGTTGACCGCTGCCGCTGTGGCAGCGGTCATACTCGCTTCGTCGTCTGTCGTCGTGCCGGCTCCGGCCCGGGCAGCTCCTCCGATGGACGAGATCGCCGAAGAAGGGCTCTCGATGGTCGAGACTCTCTTCGAAACGCTCCTCGAACTCCCGACGATCCGCGACATGGTGAACGAGGGCTGTCGAAACCTGGCCGTGGTCACCATGCACGAGGTCGTCTCGGCCCAGTATGCCTTTGAAGGCGCGGCCGAGCGTAAGGCCAATCGGAAGAGCGTTCGCTCCTGGGCCTCAGGCGAGTTCATCAAGGGCCCAAGGCCGGTCAAGCGCCCGTTTGCCAAACGGATCAACAAGCTTCGCCGGCTACTCGAGGACGGCAAGCTTCTTCTGTCCTGCTACGAGTTCGAGACCGGCCTTCACGAAGGCATAGAACCGCCCGCTTTTTTCGTCACGGCCACTCCGCGAGCCTGCGGAAAAGTTGGCGATCGTAGCTACTACTTCGATGAGACGGTCGGCTATCGCTACGAGGAGGGTTGCTTGACTCCGGCAGGTTCCGCGAGCCCGAGCATCAACGACCTGATCGAACCATGATGTTTGCCCGCGACAGGACGACCGATGGCCGCCGCCGCGGCTTCACGTTGGTAGAGCTGATGATCGTGGTGGCCATCCTCGGTGTGCTGGCCGTCGTCGCTATCCCCACCTTCATCAACTACTTCCGAAAGGCCAAGACCACCGAAGCTACGGAAGCGTTGAACAAGATCAAAAAGGGCCCCGAATCCTATTACGGGGTAGGAGGGGTGGTGAGGCTACGAGTGACCCTCGAGGACTCCGACGGGCTGCGCTTCGCCCCGGACGAGGTCCCGATTTTCTCCGGTATGACTCAGGGGACCACTCCGGATGCCATTTCCTGGACGGCCGATCTGACCTTCACGGACGGCTTCTGCATAGATGCCGCCGCCACGGTCGGTGGTACCGTTTTCACGACGACCCCATGCACCGTCCACGACGACTGCACCGGCCCTAGCTGGATGGGCTGTGGCTCGTTCACCGGGGTCACGCTGGTGGCCACGCCGAAGCCGAGCGACCCGGCTGTAATACTTCTCGAAACCGCCGGGCAGCCGCTGACTCCGATATTCCAGATCTGCACGCTCGAGTGCACCGACGAAATCTGCAACCTCATCTGCTCCGACCCGGAAGAGACCTGAAGGGGTCACCTGAAGGGGGTCAAGTCGCGGCTTTCGACTTCTGACGCATCTGAAGGGGTCAAGTCGCGGCTTTCGACTGCTTCGGTGATCCGGCCGGCCGGGTCGGTAGCCTCAGCGAAATGCGCGGCGGGACCACCCGGAAGGGGTCACTCCAGAGCGCGTCTGGCCGCCTTTCATCTCTCCACGTGACAGCCACGGCCCCGCACTGAAGCTCGACGGCGTCGTTGCCAGTCGGCGGGGTGTGTGGCAGGCTCCATCCTCAAGGAGAACACGCCATGACCGAACCTAGTGAGTCCGCCTCCGGCGGGCTGTCGTCGCGGGGGTCCACGGTTGCCGCCCTTTGGGCCGTGACCATCGTTCTTGCCTACCTAGGCCTTGGAAGCTTCATCGAAAGCCGAACAGAAGGGGTTGCCTTCACTCAGGTTCCCAAGCTCTTGCCGGCTCTCTCTCTGCTTGCCCTGGTCGCTTCGCTCGTCGTGTCGGTACGCTGGGCGCGCGCGCTTGGCCGCGACGTTGCCGCGCCGGGCGGCGGCGAGGGGATGGGACGCCGGCGCTTCCTGGCGGGTGCCGGTGTGATCGCCGGCGGTACGCTCGGCGGGGCCGCGGCAAGTCTTGTGCGCATGGTGCCCTGGATCACCGTCACCAAGGCCGCCGTCGTGGATCCGCAGGCCGTGACGACCGACCCGAACCCGCGCGACGAATGGGCCGGTTCGCGCATACAGGCCTATCGGCGCCTCGGGCGTACCGGCTTCGATGTCTCGGACATCTCGCTCGGCTCCGGGCAGATCACGGCAAGCGACCAGGGCGAAGCGATCGCCCGTGCCGCCATCGAACGTGGCGTCAATTACTTCGATACGGCGCCCGACTACGCGGAATGGGGCTCGGAGATCGTGCTCGGTCGTGCGATGAAAGGGCAGCGCGACAAGATGTTCCTGGCCACGAAGTTCTGCACCAAGAGCGGCCATCTCCACACCGGCGCCAGCGTCCGCGAGTACATGGATGTCGTCGAGGGAAGCCTCGGCCGGCTGCAGACCGACTACGTGGATCTCGTCCACATTCACGCCTGCAATTCGGTCGAGCGGCTGCTCGACCCCAACGTTCACGAAGCGTTCGAGCGTCTCAAGGAGCAAGGCAAGGCCCGTTTCATTGGCTTCTCGTCGCACACACCGGATCTCGAGACGGTCGCCAACGCGGCCATCGACGACGGCCGCTTCGACGTGATGATGCTCGCCTACCACTACGGCTCATGGCCGGCCCTGGGCGAGATAATGGACCGCGCTGCCGCCGCCGACGTGGGAGTGGTGGCGATGAAGACGCTCAAGGGGGCCAAGCACCGCGGCATGTCGGAGTTCCAGGGCGAGGCGGATGCCTATTCGCAAGCGGCCTTCAAGTGGGTGCTTTCCAACCCGGCGGTGGCCTGCCTGGTGGTCTCGTTCTTCGAGCACCAGCACGTCGATGAGTATCTGCACGCGTCGGGCAAGAAGCTCGGCGATTCCGATCTCGCGTTTCTCAACCGCTACGACGAGTTGATAGCCGGCAACCACTGTCTCCCGCACTGCGGGGACTGCCTGGACAGCTGTCCGGAGAAGCTAGCGATCAACGACGTCCTCCGTCACCGCATGTACTTCGAGGACTACGGCCGTGAGAAGTACGCGATGGAGACCTACGCAAAGCTCGAGCGCAAGGCAGACGTCTGCGTGGGGTGTGCCGCCCCGTGCACAGGAAGCTGCCCGCACGGCGTGGAGATTCCCGTGCGCATGGCCGGCGCGCACAGGATGCTGACGCTCGTCTGAAGGCGAGACCTACTCCGGTATCTCGAACGATTCGCGCACGGTGGGGATCGCCCCTTGGTAGAGCTGCGCCGGCCGGCTATGAAAACGACACGAAAGTTCTGACTTCCCGGACGGGAGAGTCACGCAAGCGAGGGAAATGATGAAGGAGTTAAAAGGCAAGGTGGCGGTGGTGACCGGCGGGGCCAGCGGGATTGGACGGGCGCTGGCGGATGCGTTTGCGGCGCGAGGCATGAATCTGTGCCTGACCGACGTCGAGGCCGAACCGCTACAGCGTGCGGCCGCCGAACTGGAGCAATCCGGAATCGAGGTCATGACCAAGCATTTCGACGTCAGCGATCGCGACGCGGTCGGGCGGCTTGCCGACGAGGTCTGGGAACGTTTCGGCGCGGCCCACATCCTGTGCAACAACGCCGGGGTCGGCCGTGGCGGCCCGATGACCCAGCTCACGCTGCCCGACTGGGACTGGGTGCTCCAGGTGAACCTCTTCGGCGTCATCTACGGCATCCAGGCCTTTCTCAACCGCATGATCGAATCCGGCGAGCCCTGCCACATAGTGAACACGGCGTCGATCGCCGGGCTGATCGCGATCGGGAACATGGGGCCGTACAACGCTTCCAAGTCCGCGGTGGTGGCGATAAGCGAGACGCTGAATGCCGAGATGCAGACTGCGGGCCACGACGTCGGGGTAACGGTGGTCTGTCCCGCCTGGGTGAAGACGCGTATACACGAGAGCGATCGAAACGCGGGCGACCGTCAAGGGCTGAGCGAGGAAACGCCCGAGAAACAGGCGATGCTGGAAGAGATCGGCCAGCTGATCGACACCGGAATCGATCCCGCCGGTGTGGCGCAAAGAGTCCTCGAGGCCATCGAGAACAAGAACCTCTACGTTCTCACCCACCCGGAGTTCATGGAAATGGTCGAATCGCGGTTTCAGACGATCCTGGCCGCAGGGCCGAGTTAGAAACCCGGCTGCAGCAACGCCCTGCGGACGGGCGACGCCAACCGGGCCGACGAAGTAGGAAGCACCTGCCAGTCGAGATCGCCGAGCCATGCGCCCTCGCGCCTCGAGACTCGTCGCCGTTACTACAGCGCGCGAAATCGGTCAGTCGATAAGCTGCAGGCGCGCGCCTTCCAACTCTCGAAGGACCGGACCGAGCAATGCTTCCTGGCGAACGTAGCGCCGGTACAGATAGCGGAGTATTGCCTCGTCGCGAGAGCCATCGCCGGACAGGATGAGAGTTTCGAGTTCTGCGTCGGCCTCGGGCCAGCTCCCGGAGTCGTGCCCGAGCAGCTCGGCGAGCTCTTCTCGGTCTTCCTCGTCTACCGATGGTCCGAGCGAGTCTATCCGTTCGAGGTAGGTGCTCAGGCGCGAAGCCGTATCGAGCTCGTAGCGAAGGGCTTTGCCCTCCACTTCGCCGGTGACGCCTTCCAGTATCGAAGTCAGCGTCGAGTATGCCGGCGTATGACGCTGCACCGACGGTTCGGAAATGACAGGTGCTTCGAGCTCTACGCCTTCGAGTTTCGCGATGATCTCGAGCGGGATGCGGCCATACACGAGGTACCAACCGAGATACTGAGGGAGGTTGATCCGTGGCGGTGGTTTCGCGCAGATGTTGGCGATCGACATCGGTGTGACCAGCATGAAGCGGATGGTGTGGTAATCGACGACGGCAAGATCGATCTGTCTCCCGGTCTTTTCTTCGTAGCGTCTGAACGCACCTCCGAGGTCGCCGAGTGGCTCTGAGGTGTCGCGGCAGCGCATCCCGGCCAGATCCGCAGCGGGATCGCCCAGGTAGGCGAGCTCGAAATCCAGTAGAGCCGTCAGCCGCCCCTCCTCGAAGATGAACTGACCGGAGTCGGCATGAAGAAAAGTCGCCTCCGAGCGGTCGGCTGGCGCATTGCGCTTGAGCCAGCGAAGCACGAACTCGATCAAAGGTTCCGGCCGGCACTTGCCCTGCCGGTAGCTGGCCTCCCACCTGGCGAGATCGCCGAAGGCGATATCCTCGGACGACGAGGGGCGCCGCATACCGATCTTCTCGAACAGCGAGAGATCGATCCCGTGCATCGCGGCCAGGGCATCGATGTATTGATCGAGCACGGACTCTCGCTCGGCCTGGCTATCTGCCGTCGCGAGGTTCGGTCGGCCGGGGCAGCGGTCCATGACGATGCCGATCGGATCCGGACAAAGGCCGTAGACATGGGGTACCGGTATGCCGTGGTCCTCGAGAATGCGGAGCACGTTCATCTCCAGCTCGAAAAGCCCCACTCCCTGGTCGAGGCCCGGACGGGTCCCGCGAAAGTACAGCGGTAGCCTCTCGCTCCCGCGTTCGAGATCGAAGTACCAGGCCGCCCGCCAGCGGCCCTGGTGTCTGGCATCGACCACCGTGCCGCCCAGCTCCGCCTCGACCCACTCCGTAGCCTTCTGCCAGGTGTTCATTTACAGCATCTCATCTGCGTACACGTTGTCGCTGAATCCGACCAGCACCGTCTTGCCGAGCCTCAAGGTGGGCGCGCGCAGGTTCCCCGTGGGGCCGAGCATCGCTTCGACCACATCGGCCGGTGCCTTACCGCCGGGCTTGAACTCCGATACCTTCTTGCCCTTGGCGACGATCACCTTGGCCGCTGCCCGCGCCATTGCGGCCGCTTCCTTCTTTCCCAGCTTGCGGCTGGCGGGCACGACCTCCTTGGGCTCGATGCCGTTGGCGTCCAGAAACTTGGACGCTCGCGTGCAAGACGTTCAACCTTTGCGGTGGTAGTACCAATCGACCTTCTTGGCCATTGTCTCTCTCCCTCTGGAAGCCCTCGATCCGGCGTCCGATATTGCGGCTATAACAATCCTGCCGCGGCAGCACTGTCAACGTCTTTCTGTTCGCAGGCCGGACTCCTGCCTGGCAGATTCTTGACGCGGGCTCGGCGGCGTGTACGAATGCACCCCCATGCGGCGCGTGTTTCGAGTCTTGTTCGTCGTGGCTGTGGCGATCTATGTAGCCAACCTGCTTCGCTACGCGGACTACGTCGTAGACGACAGCTTCATCAGCCTGCGCTACGCGAAGAACCTGGTAGAGGGCCACGGCCTGGTCTTCAACCCCGGCGAGAGGGTCGAGGGCTATACCAACCTGCTGTTCGTGCTCGTGGCCGCCGCGTTCATGAAGATCGGTCTCGAGCCGGTGCTCGCCCTCAAGGTCCTGTGCGTTATGGCTTCTTGCTGGGTACTGGTCTTGCTGATCAAGCTGGAGCGACTCGGTCGGTCTTCCGGCCTTGCCGCCCAGACAGCGGCTTCCTCGTCCGGTAGTCCGCTCATGCAACGCGCCTCTTCGCTCTTCGCCCGGCAGTCCGAGTCAAGAGAACGTTCGCCGCAGGAGGAATCGTCCGCGTCAGCTTCGTTGTCGCCGCTCCTGTGGCTCCTTCCCCTGGAAGCGTTTGCGTACTGGAGCGTCTGTCCTATGGAGACCGCCTGGTTCGCGGCGCTCCTCCTGTCGGCCGTCTATCTGTCCTTCACAGAGATGAGCTCCGGTCGCTACCGGGGATCGTTGGTCCTGTTCGTGTTGCTGAGCCTCACCCGGCCTGAAGGCGCCTACCTCTTCGCGGTGAGCACGGTGGCCTTTGCCATTGCCGAGTACGTTCGGACGGGCGGCAGTGTCAGCCTGCGCCGGCACATCGAGAAAGTCGCCTTGTTCGGGCTCTTCTTCGTCGGCTACTCGGTCTGGCGCTATCACTACTACGGCGAGCTTCTACCCAACACGTTTTACGCAAAGGTCACCGGGGCCACCGGCCAGCTCTCTACCGGCTTTCGCTATCTCGGCGACTTCGCGCTGAGTTTTCCAGTCCTTGCTGCTACTGCGCTTCTGCCCCTGGCCCTCCTGCATCGAAGCGCCCGCGACACCCTTCGCCGTCATGCCCCGATAGTCGCCGTCTACTTGATAGTCGTTGCCTATGGCGCCTATGTGGTGTTGATCGGCGGCGATTCGATGCCGCATTTCCGTTTCTTCGTCCCGATCATGCCGCTCGGTTGTCTGCTCGTGTCCTGGTCGCTAGGCGCTGCCGGTCTGCATTTGAAGGCAACGGGGAGATGGGCCCGGGTGGGGGTGATTGCGGTGTGGCTCGTGCACCTCGGGGCAAGCCTGTGGACCGAGGAGTCGTACAGGGCGTTCGTTGCAGATCGAACGACGATTGTCGGCGAGCGAGCGGGCAGGTGGTTTGCCGCCAACACCGAGCCGGACGATCTCATCGCCGTCAATACCGCCGGAAGCCTGCCGTATTACTCCGAGCGCCCGGCGCTCGACATGCTCGGCCTGACCGACCGCCAGATTGCCCGCCGCGAGGTCTTCATCATATCGACCGGATGGTCGGGGCATCGCCGTGGCTGGGGGCGCTACGTTCTCGACCGGAGGCCGCGTGCGATCCTGTGGTACAACTCCGCGGGTCTACGCGAGCCTTTCTATCTCGGTGACCACGAGATGGCCGACGATCCCTATTTTCGTTTCTTCTACCGCCTGCGTAGCGTCGATCTGCCTGACGCCGTAGCTCCCGCCGATTACGACGATCCGGTCGCGCGTTTCCTTGGTTTTCCCTTCGGCTTTGACGAGGGCGGCAAGGGAGCGTCGAGGGACCTCGGCGTGCGTATGAGGTTCAACACCTGGCCTCTGGGCTGGACGACGATGTACGAGGGGCCGGTCACCGTCACCTACTTCGAACCGGATCCCCGCGACGCCGGTCTGTGGGCACTTCGCGAACGATTCGGCGATGACCTCGATGGTTTCCTCGCGGCAGTGGTCGAGCGATGGAAGGCAGAGGCTGCCGGCAAAGCGCCGCCCGATAAAGAGGCTCGCGCGCGCGTTGAAGCGATGTGTGGCGAAGCGTACCGGCGGATCCAGGCCGGTCACTACGATCAGGCGCGCTCGATTTTGTCTGCCGCCGCCGCATCCAATGAAAGCGCACGCTCGCCCTTGGTATATCAGTACATGGCCAACCTGGGCGTCATGACCGGAGACGTTTTCGTTGCCGTCACTGCCCAGAAGGAAGCTCTGCGCATGGCACCCGAGAGCGCCTTGCACCTGGGCAATCTGGCCGGAATATTGAGAGCGCCCTTCGAACAGGCCACTCAGGCGCGTGCGCCAGACGCGGCCGGCTCGGGCAGCACGGGTGGGACGGATGGCACGGGCAGCCCGGGCAGCGCCGATGGCGCGACCGGCACGGATGATGCGGGCGGCACGGCCGGCTCGGGCTGAATCACGCGCGGCACGCGGCGGTTTTACTGCCCGCCCGGCTCCGTATGCGGATGGTCTTCGTTCTCGTCGGTGGGCTCCATGAGTTTGTCCGGCAACCTCACGCGTCTGGCGTTGGCGACGCCCAAGAGGATGAGGTTGTCGCTCGGGAACTTCACATCAACCGTCCAGGCGCGCGACTCGTCCAAGACGTCGAGGTCGGCGTTCTTCACGTTGAAGCGTACCTTGGTCACTGTCGGAGCGTCATCCTTTACTCGCCGCACGATCTTCAGTTTGCGGATGGCGGTATTCACGGCATCGCGATCCTTATAGAGCCACTTGCCTTTCGCGGGATGCGACTTATCCCACCACTCGGTCCCCTCCGGCAGCTTGTAGAGGACGGGGATCGGATCGGGCAGCGGTATCGGAATCTGCGGGGGGAAGCCGTGAATGAGGATGTCGATGCCGAAGACCTCGGGACGGATCTGATGGTCGGAGATGAAATCGGCTTTGAACTTGAGCCTGTCGTCCGCGATGCCCTGCAGCCCCTCCTTGACCTTGACCTTTCCCGAGCCGAACTCGAGGGGAGGAGCGAGGACGAACAGCGTCGGTACGTAGAAGGCGAAGATCTTGGTGTTGTTCCTCGAGAAATCGTCCGAGTCGAGGGAGATGTCCACCCGATACTCAGAGCCGGCCACGAAGGTGTGACTCACGCTGCGCGTTTCACGATCGGTGAACGAGAGCGTGAAAGCCTCGACGTAGGTGGCGTCCAGACTTCCGTTCTTGGTCACCGTCACCGTTGCGTTTGTCGTCGTGTTGGCCTGAAGGGCGCTGTAGTTCTGCACGGCGAAGACGATTTCATGGTTTCCCGCCGGCAGCGTTTCCTCGCGTGTAGTGTTGCTGTAGTCGAGCAGACCGGGCTCATCGGTCGCCTTGGCTATCTTCGCACCGACCAGCCCGAAGTCGTCGTCGTCGCACTTGTCGATACGCGGATTGAGAGCGTCGGTAGTCGGGCACTGCGGCGCGCGCGCCTGGCGGATGACATAGAGCATCATGTCGCGGATCGCGTCCTCCCACAGATTCTCCATGTCCACGTCCGAGGGATGAAAACTGTTGGAGTCGTCACCGGAGGAGTTGCGGTACGGGGCCTGATAGTTGTCGCCCGTCACCGGCACCTCGAAGAAGAAGGTGGATATGCGCCGGTGGGTTCCGTCGTCGAGCTCGCCGGATACGTCGGAGGCCGTGGTCAGCCAGGCCGAGAACTGGCCGCTTCCGCCGCCGACTCCGACGCGCGCCATCGCCGGGTTGGGCGACCAGCTCGAAGACCCGGCCCAGTTCATCGAGACCAGCGAGTCGGTCATGAACTGGCTGGCGGCGTTCGAGCTGTACCACAGGTTGTGGGTCTTCTGAGCGTTGGCATGGACGATGGTGACCATCGACACCATGTGATTGTGGATGAACTTACGGAGGTTTCGCGTTTCGATCTCGCTGAAGGGATCGGGGCCGCGGTACTGGATGAAGCGCGACTTACATGTACCTCCCGACGTGCAGTCCGAGTTGCTCGTACACGAGTTCCAGTTGTCGCCGCAGAAACTGTCCTTCGAGCACATCGGCGCCGCATCGTTCCAGTCGCTCGAGAAGTTCCTGGCCAGGTCCACGCCGACGTCGCAGGTGGACTTGTTAGCATTGGTGCGCCAGCCGGTTCTGTAACACGAGCTGCTCGGGCAGTCCGCATTGGTGCTGCACGCGTCACCGCCGTTGCTGCCGTCCTTGCAGTAGTAGATGAACTGCGTGGGATCACCGAGGCCCAAGTCATCCAGGTTGCGCCCGGCCGGGTTGGTCTGCGGAAGCACCCACACGTCCACGTGTTGCAGCAGTTCCTTTACCTCGTCGCTGTTGCGGTTGAAGTAGAGGTAGTCGATCAACCAGTAGCACGACTCCACCGCGAACCATTCGCGCGCGTGCATGCCGCATTCGAAGACGACGGCATTCTTGGTGCCGGCATCCTCGTCATCCGCATCCTCGGAGATCAGTAACCCATACTGGTTGATGCCGGGGGTCGAGCTCTCGCCCAGGTTGTAGAGCTTCGCTTTCGAGGTGAACAAGTCCTGAACGAGCATCACCAGGAGCCCTTCGCTCCAGGTCCGATAGTCGATCTCGGCGGCTCTCGCTGTGACGGGAACGACGAGGGCCGCCGCGACGGCCACCGACAACAGACGAACTCGTAGCCTCATGGTTCCTCCCCCCTGCGGCACGCCCGCAGGCCTCAAGGTGCCATGATCCGTCAGAGCTGCGTCCGCAGTCAAGCGCGAATTCGCAGCCGGGGGCTAGCGCCCCTTGAACTTCGGCCTGCGCTTCTCCACGAAGGCTGCGGTTCCTTCCTTGGCATCCTCGGTGTGGGCCGACATGGTGGCGGCCACGGCCTCGTAGTCGAGTATCTCGTCGAGTGTGGAGGTGAGCGCCTTGTGAACGAAGCGGCGCGCCAGATCGACGGCCACGCTCGGCCCCGTTGCCAGCTTCTTCGCATACTCGATCGCGGCGGGCAGTGCTTGCCCCTCATCGACTAGCTCGTCGATCAGCCCTTCCTTGTATGCTTCGTCGGCCTCCAGGATACAGCCGGTCTCAACCATTCTCAGCGAGGTCGATAGACTCGTAATGCGTGGCAGGAGCCAGGTGATCCCGCAATCAGGGGCGAAGCCGAGCCTGACCATGGCCGCACACATGCGCGCAGTGTTGTCCGCAAAGCGGCGATCGCAGGCCAGCGCGTAGGCGAGCCCCGCACCCATCGCCGGTCCATGGATGGCCGCGATCACCGGCTTCTCGACTTCGACTATCATGCGCGTGAATTCGGCGAAGGGACCGGCCGGCGTCTTGCGCTGGTAGCGTGCCAAGGGCTTGTCCGAGATGCCGGGGATGCCACGGTCGGTCCCACCGCTCAGCCACTCGGCATCACCGCCGGAGCAGAACGCGTTGCCGGCACCCGTCAGCACCAAAGTCCGGACATCGTCACGGAAGCGCAGCTCGCGAAAGAGCTGCACCAAATCGGTGGACAGATCCCAGTTAACGGCGTTCATCCGCTTGGGACGATTAAATGTGACGATCCCGACGCCGTCCTCGACGTCAAAAAGAAGATGATCCTCGGCTGCCATTCTACCTCTCTCCTTACTTTGTCTCGCGGGCGCTCGCTCGGCGCTGTCGCGATTCAAACAGTAACGATCTTCCAAGACGAGCAAGCCAGCAGGCCTGACTCTGCACCTCAGCGGTGAGAGAGGAGAAGCGGTCAAGACTCCCCCTCACGTCACCGCCCCGCGAATGCAGTTCTAGTTGTAAGGGGTGCCCGACAATCGACATCAGACAGCTAGGCTGCCAAGCGGGAGCTGCGCGCTTTGGCGCTTGACACGGCCACCGCAAGTCATCACACTAAAACTATAAACTCATAAAGATAATAACAAATGGTAGAAAATACTCAATATAACAGTGACTTAGAGGCTCGGCCCGCCTTCGATCGGAAGATTCCGATGTATGTACACATCGAGTCTCTTCTGCGCCAGAAGATCGTGACGGGGCAACTCGAGCCCGGCGAGCGGCTGCTCACCGAGCGCGACCTGGCCGCCGGTTTCGGCGTCAGCCAGATCACCGTTCGCACGGCCCTGGCCAACCTCGAGGCCGAGAAGTTGATCGTACGCAGACGCGGCAAAGGGACGTTCGTATCGCCCACGGTGCCGGTGCGCGAGAAGATCATCGTCACCGGCGACATCCAGAGCTTTGCCCGCGATGCCGAGCGCTACGAGGTGAAGGTCGTCGGAATCGAGACCAAGAAAGTCAATCAGACGCGTGTGGCGCGAGATCTTCAGGGCTTCTTCGATATCGGAGCCGACGGCGACATCACCGTCATCCGCCGTGTTCGTCTTCTGCAAGGCAACCCCGTCTCGTTCATAGAGAACTTCATCTCGTCCGAGGTGGCCAGAAACGTGACCGAGCAGGATCTCTCCGAACACCTGTTGCAAAAGATCCTCGCCGACAAGAGCGGGGTCAGCATCGGCAAGAGTGAGAGCTATCTGGAGAGTGTACCGGCCGAGGCCGACGTCGCCGAGCTATTGCATTCGCACATGTTCGCGCCGCTGTTCTTGCTCACCGCACATCTGTGGCTGAGCTCCGGCGAGCCGTTGCAGGTCGTTCACGTCTTCATGCGGCCCGAGTACTACAAGTACAAGATCGACAGCGAGCGCCGAGAGTCCACGGAGTAGCCATGGTTGACGAATTCACGGTCGGTTTCCGAAACACGGAAAGAGAGGTCGATGTGATGGTGGCACTGAGCATGTCGGCCGAAGGAGTGGGAGCCGCCCTCTTCCTCATCGCGTGGATTCTCGGAGCCAAGGGTGCCGCATTGTTCGGCCTTCTTCTCGTGAGCGTGGGCATTGCCGCATTGTTTTCACACCTGGGACACCCGCTGCGCTTCTGGCGAGTGCTCTCGAAGGCATCGGCAGCGTGGATAAGCCGCGGGGCGCTGGTCACGGGCGGGCTGGTCGTTGCCGGCATAGCGTCTCTCGTGTCGGCAGAGACTTCGATGATCGGCCTGACCTCGCAGGTCGTGGCGCTCCTCTGTGCACTGCT